>DATDXA010000048.1:0-2813 GCA_035289485.1 archaeon
TGTGAATTTCCCAGAGTCGATGTTTGGGATTGTAATTGGGGCGCTTGTCCTTGCAGGTATTATTGTGCTTGGAAAAAAAGCCGCGGCATCATTTAAACCAAAGGGAAAGTTTGACCTTATGAATTATTCCAGCCTTGCTACGCTCTCATTTGCCTCTGCAGTCGGAATAATAATTTTAGATTTAATAATATTCTTCGCAGCTGAACAGATTTCACACTGGAGCTATAACTTCTCATGGCTCTCCGCTGCGCTAGTGCTGCTAGGAGTTGTTGTATCTGCAGGTGCAATTTTCCTCCCTTCTCTCTATGTCGCGTCAAAAGAAGGGATGGTCAAGGGCGCAGCGGTATTCGGGATGACTCTGGTGTTCCTGATTGTGCTTGGAATAATTGCGGGGATAGCACTCAATATTCTATTTCCGCCGGTGGTTTACTACGCTACCACAGCCATGGCATGAACCACGGCAATGGATAGAAAGTAAGATTTAAATTCCACGAAACACTTTATTTTGCCGTGAAAACCACACCGGGCGACGAGAAAAAGGCCGCGAATATACTAGCAAGGCTTTTCCATAAAATGGAAGTATTGCCGGAGGAAATGCATTTTCTCAAGGAAATAGATGGCTCGTATAGTATGCGCGCCATCCCGCTTGCAATGAAGGAAATCGAAAAAATGAAAGATAGCCCTATGACTTTTGGTGACATAGCGGTGTTTGAAAATATTATAAGATCGGGGAAGTTCCTCCATGTGTCTGCGAGGCGAAGATTTGCCGGTATACCTGAAGTTGAAAGAATTACAGGGATTCGTTCAGCCCCGATGGTTCAACCCGAAAAGCTGCGCGAAACGGTCCCGCAAAAGAGAATTTCACCCAGCGTTTCCATACCTCTAATCAGCCATAAGCCTGAGTCAATGCCATTTTGGAAAAAGTTTATTCCTTTTGGCAGGCGCCCAAAATAACCGGAAGGCGGCAGGCTTAAATTCTTGGAATTGGTTTATTTTTTATGCACGAAAATGGGATTAAATTTGAGGAAAGGGCGCTCGAAGGAATGCCCGTGCACTCACCGCGGGAACACCATCCGCAAAGGGAAATGGAACGGGAAAGAGGAATGCACGCGCCGGTGCACCAAATGGAAGCGCCTGGGGTTGAAACATCTGAACAACTTGAGCACCTCCAGAGGCAGGCATTTGAGAATTACCCAAGGCAAGAACAGAGCCATGGTTTTTTTGCAAAATTGGGAAGGGCACTAAAGCCAAGGAGAAGGCACCCATAAAACCCTAAAAATGGTCAACCGTAACAGTTTAAATTTATCCCGTTTTTGACGTTTTTCGCCTGTTTTTAGGGGGATATACCCAAATTGGGCGAAAATTGGAAATACGAGTTTGTGCCTTTTCTGCAAAATGGATTCTCCCAATCCGCAATACGAGGCGCTTGTAAAGCGCGTTGAAAAGCTCGCAAAGTTCAACGCTGAATTAAGAAAACTGGTTGCTGTGCAAGCGGATGAAATCGCTTTTTTGAAAAAGGAGAATCGGCGGATTCTCAATGAGCTTAGGAAATTTTCAAACGAAAATACCCCTCGAGGCAGCATTCCTCCTTACCTCAAACCGGCTTTGAGAAACAAAGTTGAGCAGGCAATGAAGGGTGAAGAGAAAGAAAAAAAGCCGAACCCGCGCAACTCGCGGCCACAAGAGCATGATGCGGAGCGGGATATTACGCTTGCACGTTGTCCGTGTTGTGGCGGAACAAGGATAACCCGAAAAGCGAAATCGTATTTGCGAACAACCATGCACATCCAGTTTCCTTCCCTTGAGCGTATCCTCAACAAAATCTGGGCGTATTATTGTTTGGATTGCAAGAAGGAGGTTACTCCTGCTGTTCCTGATGCTTTGCCGAACTCCAAGTTCGATTTGAGCACAGCAATACTCATCTCAGTTTTCTTTACTGCATTCAACATGTCTGATAGAAAAATCTCAGAACTCTTCTCAATGATATTTTCCCTTAATATTTCCCCGTCAAGTGTGAGCAACACACTTGCAGCCCTCAAAGATTACCTCAAGGATGATTACAAGAAACTCGAAAAGGAAATAGGAAAAGCTCCATTCGTGCATCGTGATGACACGAGCTGGAGGAAAAACGGGAAACCGTACTGGCTTGGCGTTGCAAGCACTGCCAACGCCGTTTATTTCAAAATAAACAAGCACTTGAACTCAAAAAATGCGAAAAAGCTCAAGCTTGCAAAAGATTGCGTGCAAATATCGGATGCGCACTCAGTGTACAACAACACTTGCAAAGAGCAGCAAAAATGCTGGGCGCATCTCTCGCGGCTTGCGAAAAAACCCAAACACTACTTTCGCACACAAAAAGAAAAGCGGGATTATGAAAAGCAAGTGAGCGGATTAATGGAACTTTTCAGTCGGGCAAAAAAGGACAAGCTTGCTCTAGGCTACTCGAATGAACTCAAAGAAAAATATGAAAGTGAACTGCTCGAACTATTGGGTGAGAAAAACAGGCGCACAAACAGGTGGTTTGGAAAAAACGCACTACGCCTCAAGCACTACGCCCTAAAGCAAAAAGGCAAGTGGTTCACATTCCTCAAATACAAAGATGTGAAACCCACAAACAACAAAGCAGAACAAGACATCCGCCACCCAGTGCTCAAACGCAACATCAGCCAGCAAAGCAGGAGCACAAACCACATGCACAGTTACGAAATGCAACTATCCCTTTACATGACCAGCAAACAGTTGGGGGAAGAATACCCCAAAACCCTCCACGACATCATAACCCCCCAAATCACGGGAAAATATTGAACTGTTAC
>DATDXA010000049.1:0-23872 GCA_035289485.1 archaeon
CGGCTCAAGCGATGTCGTGATAGGGAAGGACACCTGCGATGACGCCATGAACGCGGTTGACGAGTACCGCACCTTCGGCGCGGACCTTTCATTCATGTGCTCGGAGAATAACTTCTGCACAGGCATACACTCCGACAGCTACTCATGTTCCTTTACCTGCGGTGCATGGAACTGCGATGAGGGAAATGACGAATACGAGGTCCTTGCATGCGGCGGCATCACAAACCCCGACCCGGGCAGGGACGCATGGGACCAGCTGATACCCGGGTGCAAGGAGCTTGCGCAGGATGCGTGCTCGGCGCGCGGCGAAGGCTGCCAGATAGAGAGGCCATGCTATTTCAAGGACATTTACGGCGGAAGGGCGGATAGTGCCGTGTGCAAGTGCAGCTGCCCATACAAAGGCCAGGAGCCCACCACAACGGCTGCGGAACTCGAGGGCGTGATGGGCGAGACATTTGACATTGCCTCCTTCAACTTTGAAAGCTGGGAGAGGGAAAACAAGACCTCATGCTGGGGCAAGAGCAGCGTTGTCAACGAAACTAAAAAAGGCAGGAGCATAATAGGAAAGGTTGGCGACACGCTCAAGGCAGCCGCTGGCTCGGTTGGGAATTTCTTCGGCTCAGTGGGCGGAAAGGTGAAGGGCCTTCTTGGCAGGAGCAAATTGCCTTTTTCTTCCAATGCGCAGTCAACCGCAAATCTGCGCGCCCCTGCAAAAACAAATGAGAGCATAAGGGCGGCCCTTATGGGAAGCAACGCCTGCGACCCAACCAACGAGGGAACTGGAGATGATTCCGGTCCCAAGCCCGAGGACTTTGTCATAATCGGCTCCGAAACCGACCACATAATAACCTCTACAGAAAAAGAGGTGGACATTGTTGCCACGGGATATGCCGATGCGAACCCCCTGCCGCCTGCAATATCAACATTGCCCGTAGCAACCGCAAACAAGTGCATTGAGGACTGGAGCTGCAGTGAGTATGGCAACTGGAGCGGCTGCAGTTCAGGGAAGGCTGATGAAACGCAGTTCAGGTCAAGGGCGAGAAAATGCGCAGACAAGAACTCGTGCAAAAGCTTTGAGGGCAAGCCCAAGACCACTGAAAGTGAAAAAAGGCCTTGCAATGCCGGCACCGCAACGGATGAAAATGAATCCATTGACACAACGGGCGCATGCACAGAAAATTGGAGCTGCGGCGAATTCGGCAACTGGGGCGCTTGCTCTTCGGGGACACAATCTAGGGCAAGAACATGCTCTGATGGCAACAGCTGCGGCACAACCAGCAGCCGGCCCGCACTTTCCGAATCAAGGGCATGCACTGACACCGTTTCCTGCACGGAAAGCTGGAGCTGCGGCGAATGGGCACCTGGAGAATGGGGCGCCTGCCAGGAAAACGGGACAAGGGCAAGGCCACTTACAAGAGTGTGCACCGATGCAAGCAACTGCGGGACAACTGCAAGCAAGCCAAGCACTACAAGCAGCGAATCCGGATCATGCGATTACGCCCCTACAGAGCAAAAGCCAGATTACAGCTCGCATGTCTCATCGCTAGGATCTAGCAGGATTAGCGAACTTAGTTACGCCGGCGGCTCTGCGCAGTTCAACACCGCAGCAAGCAACGGGGAATATGGGTATAAGATTCTCAGCATACCTGCGGGCGCAACGGTGAAAATATGCGTGCAGGTAAGCTCCGGCTCGATTGGCTATAACTCCTACCCGCAATACCATTACGGCTATGACTGGTCAACACCGGAATGGGAGGCGGCAAACCCGGGGTGCATAACGGCATACAACAAGAACGCATGGGCTAATGGAATGCTCCTGCATTTGGGAAGCCCGACGCCAGCAACCGCAGCCGGAACGGTTACAGTAAGCCTGATTAGCTAAAAAGCCAAAATGGCAAATCACCGAAAAATTGATGGCTCATTTCGGTTAACACCCCCATCCCCCCTTTAAATTTATTCTTGCCAATTCTAAAAGAATAATCAGGATGCAACCTTTATGCAAAAAATCACACCATTCCTTTGGTTCGACAACCAAGCCGAAGAGGCAGCGAAGTTTTACACTTCAATTTTCAAAAAGTCCAAAATTCTCACTACAATGCGCTATGATGGCGCCGGAGCAGAAGTTTCAGGCAGGCCAAAGGGCAGCGTGATGACTGTAACATTTCGCATTGAGGGGCAGGATTTTACAGCGCTCAACGGGGGGCCGATTTTTCGGTTCAATCCATCCATTTCTTTCATGGTCCAGTGCACAAGCGAAAAGGAAATCGATTTTTTCTGGGAAAAGCTCTCAGCTGGCGGAAATGTGATGATGGAATTCGGGATGTATCCTTTCGCAGAAAAATACGGCTGGCTAAATGACCGCTACGGTGTTTCTTGGCAGCTCATATTCAATCAGCAAATGCCGGTATCCAAAAAGCAGAAGATAGTTCCATGCATCATGTTTGTAGGCGCGAACAACGGGCGCGCAGATGAAGCAATCAAGCAATACACTTCCATATTTCCCAAATCAAAAACTCTTTTCATTTCGCGCTACGCAAAAGGTGACCCGGACAAGGAAGGCAACATCAACCACGGCAGGTTCAGACTTTGCGGGCAGGAATTCGGCATCATGGAGAGTAGCGGGCCGCATGAATTCACCTTCAATTCAGCAACATCATTTGTCGTGGACTGCAAAACCCAAAAAGAGGTTGATTATTTTTGGAATAAGCTCACTGCGGGAGGAGCAGAAGTTCAGTGCGGCTGGCTTTCGGACAAGTTCGGGGTTGCTTGGCAAATCGTTCCGGAAATTCTTGAAAAGCTTTTAGCAAGCAAGAACAAGGAGAAATCCGAGAAAGTGATGGCTGCGATGCTCAAGATGGTGAAAATAGACATTGCGGGACTCAAGAAGGCGTTTGGGAAAAAATAAGCCCGCACTTTCCTGCACGGCCCCATAACAAGAAATTCCACAATTCACGAACCCGCCACCGTTGAATGTGGAAAAAATTGCGGCATGCAAAGGCCTGCGTGCGTTCACGACGACAAAAGGATATAAACATTTTGCCTTTCAACTATGCGGTAAGCAGTTTTCGGCCGCGCAGGCATTTTGCCAGTGGCCTTCTTTTAGACGGCGTTTCCCGCGCACAGGAGGTGAGAGGGAATGCAGACATTGCAATTTGCAGGCATTCTGTTCATCGCCCTGCCCCGGCCACCTTATAATGACCCGCTCATGGCGGTGCTGGCGTTTGCCGCGGCAGTGGCCATTACCGCATTGCTAAAGGGCGCGCTCGTATTTGCGCTCAAGAAGCTCTCAGCCAGGACAAAAAACAAGATTGACGATTACATAACCGATGCCTTCGATTCGCTGGGAAAATCATTCTACACCGCGGTTGGGCTGTTTGTGGCAATGCATTTCATACAATTGCCTGAAACCGTGGCCAGTGCCGCCGACATACTGGTGCTCATATTCCTGAGCTTTGCACTGCTGCGCGTGCTCAAAAAGGTGGTTAACGACGTAACCGAGCACTATCTGGAGACGCACCAGGGCGGAGCGGCGAAGTACGACCCGATGATAATAATATTCATGTCAAGGTTTGCATATTACATCGCGGCGCTGTTCGCGGTGCTGATAATTGCAAGCAATGCGGGCTTTGATGTAAATGCCCTGATAGCAGGATTGGGTGTTGCGGGAATTGCAATTGCGCTTGCGCTGCAGAACATCCTAAGCGATGTGTTCAGCTCGATTTCCATCTACTTTGACAAGCCTTTCAAGACCGGGGATTTCATAATACTTGGAACCGACATGGGAATTGTGAAGAAAATAGGCATAAAGACGACAAGGATTCAGGCGCTGCAGGGCGAGGAAATCGTGATTTCGAACAGGGAATTGACAGAATCGAGAATCCACAATTTTGGGAAGATGAAGGAGCGAAGGATAGAGTTCAGGTTCGGCGTGGTTTACGAGACCCCGCAATCAAAGCTTGTGAAAATCCCGGAAATAGTGAAAAAGGCGGTGGAAAAGGCGGAGGGCACACGGCTTGACAGGGCGCATTTCAAGGCGTTTGGCGATTCATCGCTCAATTACGAGGTTGTTTACTTCATTTCCACCGGGGATTATAACAAATACATGGACGCGCAGCAGGCGATAAATCTCTCGCTTGTCGAGCAGTTCGAAAAGGAAAAAATAGAATTCGCATACCCGACGCAGAAGGTTTACCTCGCGAAGTGAGAAAAGGCCTTTTGGGAAAAAGCGACACCGCGGGGCGTGTGCGCATTCCATGGAGGAGTTTGCGCCCCGCGGATATTTATTTTTATGAGAATTTATTACGCAAGCCAGTCCTTTTACCCATACATCGGCGGGGTCTCAACGTACCTTCTCAACCTCGCGAGGTCAATGGTTGAAAACGCCAATGAGGTGGTCGAGGTGCACCTGCGGCCGTTTGGCGAGGAGAATTACGCCGAGGTCAAGGGGGTGGAGGTGCACCGTGTGCCCAAAGAGCCCATTGAAAAGGATGTTTTCGGGGGCTACTACGCGTTCAAGGAGGCGGTTTACAGCGAGTGCCACTACAACACGCGCGCGTTTGGTGTTCCCGCGGAAAAAATGCCCGGATTTGAGGATTTTAGCAGGGTCAACGAATATTTCGGGACAAGACTGCGCGAGCTTTTGGAATACCAGCGCGCCGACATTGTCCACATACACGATTTCCAGCTCCTGTTTGCATACAAATATGTGCCGCGCGGCACGCCGCTGGTTCTCACATGGCACATACCTTTCGCGCAGAACATGTCCAAAAAGCTCTCAAGATTTTTGGTAAGGCACCTAAAGCAGTACGACCGCGTGGTTTTTTCCACGCAGGATTACATTGATGCCGCGGTCGGGGCCGGTTTTCCCGCGGAGAAGGCGGAACTTATTTACCCCATCACTGACACGAATATTTTCAGGCCAATGACGATCAATCTCTCACGCATGCGGGAAAAATACGGCATCCCGAAGAAGGCGAAGGTGATTCTTTCGGCGCAGCGCATAGACCAGAAATCCGGCCATGAGCAGCTCATAAGGGCGATGCCGAAAATCCTCGAAAAGGTGCCGAATGCCGCGCTGGTTTTTGTCGGCGCGGAGTCGCTTAGCAACAAAATCTCAAAGGAGCGCGAGGAGCTGAACAAAAGCGTGCACTCACTAATAGATGAACTCGGGCTTGGAAAAAAGGTTTTTTTCATGGGCAATGTGGATTATGCCAAAATGCCGGAAGTTTACAACTGCGCAGACATTGTGGCGCTGTGCTCGAAAAATGAGGGGTTTGGCCTTTCAATCACGGAAGGCATGTCGTGCGGCAAGCCGCTTGTGGCGACAAATGTCGGCGGCCTGCCGATACAGGTCAAGAACGGCAGGAACGGGTTTCTTGTCGAATACGGGGATTATGCCGGCACAGCGCTGAAAATTTGCAGGGTGCTCCTTAACACGGATCTTGCCGGCAGGATGTCGCGCTCATCGCTTGCAATATCGCAAAAGTTCAGCCTTGATACCGGAATCGAGAGGCACATGGCGCTCTACACGAGGCTGCGCATGGAAAAGGACGAGGTCTACCGGCTCGACCATTTTGAGCATGGAAGGATACGCGCGATAATAACCGATTTTGACAGGACAATAACCGACAGGGCGGCAAAGGCGCGCTTCGACCCCGATGACCTGGATTTTGGCCTGCTCCGGGAAATGAAGGCGACCGGAATTGACCTGGTGCTCGCAACAGGCAGGCCGTTTAGCTATGCCGAGAAGTTCTGCAGGAAGTTTCGGGGGTGGAACTGCGTGATTGCGGAGAATGGCGCCGTGATTTACATACCGTCCGTAAAAAGGACAATCACAATCAGCACGCGGGACATGAAGAGGGCGAGAAAAATCATCCTGAAAATGGGGCTGGAAGGGACGGTTGCGGGAGATGTGATTGTGAGCGTGAAGGCGGGGGACTGGAAGGCGGTTTCGCAGGCGCTTGGCGGGCTCATAGAAAGGCTAAGGATTGTGCGAAACGTCGATGACGTCCTTGTGCTGCCGCTAAAGGTTGACAAGGGATACGGGATAAGGCTTGCGATGCAGTACCTCAACATTGATATGGAGCGCACGGTTGTTGTGGGAGACGGTGAAAACGACGTTGACATGTTCATGAATCCCGGCTACAAGATTGCGCTCGCAAATTCGCACCCGCGGCTCAAAAGGCTCGCAAACGAGGTGCTCAAAAAGAAGTCCTTGAGGGGAATGCGCCTGCTCATTTCAAGGATAAGAAGGCTTGAGGAAGGCGCAAGGAACGGGCGGCCAAGTGAGCTCTGAAGATGATTGCCCGGGCAAATGGCGGGCCAAAAAGCGCCGTCTTAGGGAAACGGCATGGCAATGTATTTATTTGGAAATGTGTTTAGTTAATCGGTTCGGTGTTTGAACATGCGCATTGTAATCTGCCGCCACGGCGAAACGGATTTGAACAGGGAGAAAAGGCTGCAGGGCAGGATGGAAACCCAAATCAATGAAAATGGCAGGGGGCAGGCCGCGCTTGTTGGGAAAAAATTAAAAGAAGAGAAGTTTGACGCGGTGTTCTGTTCTCCACTTAAAAGGTGCAGGGAAACCGCGCAAATAATAATGAAATTTTTGCCAAAGAACAAAGTTGTTTTCCGTGAAGAGCTAGCGGAAGTCAATTTGGGCAAATACTCCGGCATGGATGTGCGCGACATCAATGAAAAATTCCCAGGCGACTGGGCAGAGCGCGTTGACAACAAGTACGAGTTCGTGCACGAGCTCGGGGAGAGTTACAAGAACGCGGATGAACACCGCGTAAAGCCGCTTCTAAAGGAGTTCTCGGAAAAATACTCAAGCAGGAATATTCTTGTGATTACGCACGGCGGGATTTGCAGGCTCATGCTCGGAGACCTTTTGGGGCTTGCACCGGTTGAAAAAATGAGCATTGAGCTTCCAAATGATTGCATTTACTTTGTTGAGTACCGCCCGCACAAGACAGCGGTGCAGTTCTACCTTGCGGAAAGCGGGATACACGGCGAAGGGCATCTTACAAAGGAAAAGCACGAGGCGCATTTGAATAGGAAAACCAACTGAATTAACGGCTTGCAACGGTTAAATACTAGTTTGAACAAACTTTTTTCATGCGGATGCCGGATTTGAGGATATTGCAATTATTTGGGTTAAAGAAGCCTAAAACAAGAGAGCGGACTTTTGGAGAAATGCGAGAAAGAAAGCGGGCTCTTGAACAAATACGCAAGTCAGATGCACGCAAACACGCCCTTAATGAAATAAGGCTTGATGAAAGAGCGGCAACAATCTGGGACCGTGCCGCAAAAAAGTCTCTTAAACCGGAAAGGGTAGAACAAGCTGCAAAAGACGCGAGAGCGCGGGACGATGCAAACAGGCAAAAGTTAAGAGAGCAGCGCGAGAACGTCTAATTGCTTTTTTACCTAAACCGCCTGCAAAAGCACCAATAAGGTTTTATTCTTCAGAACTGAGAATATCAATTAGGATTGGTCCCGAATGGAAGCCCCGCAGGAGAAGAGCGAAGTTGTCTGTGAAGTGTGCAGGGTGCACTTAAGTAAAATCGCGCAGGTTAAGCGCCTCACTGATATGGAACTTTTTATTCTCAACCAGCCAAAACGCGTAATCAATATCAATATCCCGCTTATAATGGATGATGGCTCGGTGAGAATGTTCACTTCCTACAGGGTGCAGTACAATGACGCGCGCGGCCCAACAAAAGGCGGATTGCGGTTTTCTCCGAGCGTGAATATGGAGGAAGTAAAAGAGCTTGCATTTTTGATGGCACTAAAGTGTGCGCTAGTTGATCTTCCATTCGGAGGGGCAAAGGGCGGCATCAAGGTCGACCCAAAAGAACTTTCAAAGAGCGAACTGCAAAGGCTTTCGCGCGCGTACATGCGCGAGTACTCCGACTTTTTAGGAGAGCACAAGGATATTCCGGCGCCCGATGTGAACACGAACGCTGAAATTATGGGCTGGATGCTTGATGAATATGAAAAAGTGAAGGGAGTGAAAGCGCCCGGAGTGATTACTGGAAAGCCGCTCTCTTTGGGCGGGAGCGAGGGAAGGCTTTATTCAACTTCACTTGGCGGCGCGATAACCCTGCGTCATTACATGAAGATTGCAAAGCGCAAGGAAAATGGCGTCACTGTTGCAATTCAGGGCTTTGGCAATGTGGGCTCGCACCTAGCTGGTTTCCTTTCTGAATACGGATACAAAGTGGTTGCGGTTTCTGATTCAAAATCTGGAATTTATGAGCCCAAAGGGCTGGATGTGAAAAAAATACTTTCAGAAACCGCGAAGGGAAAAAAGGTGCACGAATCTCATTCTGGAAAAAAGGTTTCAAACGAAGAGCTTCTCGAGCTGCCGGTTGACATTTTAGTGCCTGCGGCGGTTGAGGATGTAATCAATTCAAAAAATATGAAGAGCATAAAGGCGAAAGTAATTTTGGAAATGGCAAATGGCCCTGTTACAGTTGAAGCCGATGAGTACTTGGAAAAGAAAGGCGCTGTGGTTTTGCCGGATATTTTGGCGAATTCCGGAGGGGTGATTGTGAGTTACTTTGAGTGGGTGCAGAACCTCTCAAACGAGCACTGGAGCGAGGCGAAAGTGAACAGAAAACTCGAAGAGTACATGCGCAAGGCATTTGATGATATGCAGCGCGTTGCAAAAGAGGAGAAGGTTTCATACAGAAAAGCGTGCTACATACTTGCGGTGCAGCGCATTTTGGAAGCTGAAGAGGCGCATGGGCGAATTAAGAGGAAAAATGGAAAAGGCAAGAAATAGCCAATTTTCATGCTAATTTAACCACCTGTTTAATGAGCATTGTTTATATACTTTAATGCGCATAAATCTGATTGGTGATTTCATGAACATCAATCTCGGAACGCCATATGAAGTTGCAATAGAGAAAATAATGCAAAAGGGATATGCCGGCAGCCAGACAGAAGTGATAAGGCAGGCAATACTCGCATATGAGCGCATGATAGATGAGGAAGAAGTAATGCTTGTAAATAAGGGAATAGCGGACGAAATGGAGAAAATGCGTGCAAACATGAAAAACACGAAAACGCTCTCAGAAGTGAAGAAAAAATACGGGCTGTGAAAATTTGGAGCCCATATTTTCCCAAAAAGCCCAGAAGGACCTATAGACCAGATGGATAATGCCCTCAGGAAAATGTTCTTGAGCCACGTGGAAAAAATAATGGCAAACCCCAAACAAAGGCACATGCGCCACGGCCTGCCGTTCTTTGTCGAGGAAGTGACAGGCAATGCACGGATGGTTTACAATTTTGAGGGGGAAACCATTTACATTTTGAGATGCTTTGCCGCGCACAAGGAATACGAGAAATGGTACAAGAGCTACAAATGAACTGGGATTCAAATAAATACAACAAGCGACAAAATATTAACCATGGCAAACCCAATAGAAATGCAATTGATTTCCAGGGTGGAACTATTGGTGCACCCTTTCTTTGCACTGGAAAATGCACGGGTTAAAGGTGAGGCTGATTCTTTAAGGCACACGAGCGAAGAAGAAATATCTGAAATTTACTCGACAATCAATATAGCAAATAACTGGAAAAGAAAAATGCTAAGAATCAGGAACAACCCTAATGCAATTATGCTCATAATCGGGCCGCAGCAAATGGAAACTGAGCGCATGCAGAGATATTTTTACAGGGGAAAACTGACGCCAAAGAAACTGGCACAATTTTCCCAGCAGTACAGGGAATTGCTCACATTCGCAAGAAAAACACTTGGAAAGCGGCTTTTTTTTGTCAGTCAGGAAATAGCTGGAAATGAATATTATTTGTCGAGATTAATGCTTTCACGCAAGATGGTTCCTGCAAAGGATGTTAGAGTTTACGGATATGGCGAATATATTGGCATAAAGGAAAAGCAATGCGTTGAACAAAATTCAGAAGCACTGGAAACTTTCTTCAAAAAATTTCAGGAACAGGCTCATGGCAATGGAACCAGAACCCAAATGAATGTGGTGCATGCGCCAAAGGTTGGCGATAAGTTCTCTCGGCTTTCAATAAAGCACGGTAATCTTATGGATGAGAGAATTTTTGGCAGACTTGACAAGGGCAGACCTGTTTCGCCGTTATATTTGGCCTCTAATTTTCATTGGATGGATGGCGCACAACTTAAAGATGCAATCCGTATCGCAAAAAGCTATGCGGAAGTGCACAGAAAAGGACCTAAGCCAAGGGAAACAAAAAGGGCTAAGTTTAAATAGCCTTATAGGGGCAAATACATATGATTTTCATGGCAAGAAGGGATTTACTTTGGAACCAAGCAGGTTTTGAGTGAAGTAACTAGCCATCTGCAAGTCTCTGATTCTTATTTTATAAAGTTCTTTTCCCTATACGCGTGGCTCTGGCCAAGTAATTGAAAGCATTGGAAAGCCTGCAAATCGGAAAGTGATGCCAGGCCTATCGAGCCCATCAGGGCGAAGATAAGGCGCTTCCTTCCGACAAGCAGGTCGGAGGGGTTATAGCATAACCTGGTAGTGCGTCTGGCTCCAGACCAGATGATCTGGGTTCAAATCCCAGTGACCCCAAACCCTTTTCTTTCGTTACACGAAAGAAAAGCGTTTACGGAAAAGAAAGTGTAAAAGCCAAAGCTTTGCCAAAAAGAAAAGAAATAATTCCAAAAAGCACGCGGATGAAAAAATGCAGGGAACTGAAAATCTAAAAAATGCCACTGCCGGCACGATTGTAACGCTCTATGAGGAGCATGACGCAAAAATGGGCGCTGTCGAATATTTCGCACGCCTCTCCGATTACGGGCGCAAAAAGGATTCAATACTTCTTGAGAGCGCAGACATCATCACAAAATACGGCGAGAAGAGCATTGGCTCGGCAAGCCCCTGCCTGAAGGCGATAGGTAGGGGGAGAAAATTCGAAATTGCCGCGCTCAATGAAACCGGAAAAAAATTCCTTCTGCACGTAAAACCAAAACTTTTGTTTGCAAGGAAACTGAAAATATCTGAAAACCAAATAAGTGGGGAAATCCGAAAAATGGGGGCCATGATGAGCGAATCACAAAAGCTCAGGGACGGCAAAACCGCAATGGATGTTCTGCGCGCAATAGCATTCGCGCTAAAGCCCCTCAACTCCCCGTTCCCGGTGAGCGCAGGGCTCATGGGAACAATCGCATATGATTTCATTGACCAGTTTGAGGACCTTCCCGCAAACAAAAAGGACGTTCTCAAAGAGCCGGATTTTGAAATGAATTTCTATGACAATTTATTTTTGCTTGACCACAAAAAAGGAAAAATCATTTTCATCGCAAATGCGCTGATTTTCGCAGAAGAGGACAAGGAAAAGGAAATGCAAAGGTGCCAATCGGTGCTTGATGGGTATGAAGCGGCACTTTCCGCGAACATGCCCCTTCGAAGGCACGGGGAGCTTGGAAAAATAAAGGTGCAGACCGACACTTCGAAAAAGGAATTCGTGAAGGTTGTAAAAAAACTAAAGAAGAACGTGCTCGCAGGGGACATTTTCCAGGTGGTTCCATCAAGGACAATGATTGCAAAGTACAACGCAGAGCCGCTTGACATCTACTCAAGCCTCAAGCAGCTAAACCCGAGCCCTTACATGTTCTACTTTAACAATTCTGCGGGAATTTTGCTCGGAAGCAGCCCTGAAACTTTCATAAAAGTCGAGGGCGAGGGCAGGAAAATTGTGGAAATCAGGCCGATTGCAGGGACAAAGCCGCGCGGGCTCAATGCGCGCGGGGAAATTGACACTGAACTTGACCGCAAGTATGAAGATGAGCTCAAAATCGACCGCAAGGAACTTGCGGAGCACACGATGCTAATTGACCTCGCAAGAAATGATGTTGCGCGCGTCTGCGAACCCGGAACGCGCGCGTGCGAAAAGCAGTTCATGGTTGAGAAATATTCGCATGTGCAGCACCTTGTGAGCAGTGTCACAGGCACTCTGCGCGCGGAATACGACGCGCTGCACGCATACCTCGCTTCAATGAACATGGGAACGCTAACTGGCGCTCCGAAAGTTGAGGCGATGAAGCTCCTGCGGCTGAATGAGAAAACGAGAAGAGGGTTTTACGGCGGAAGCATCGGGTATCTCATGCCTACGGGGGATTTCGATTCTGCAATTGTGATCAGGAGCATGAGCCTACAGAAGGGAAAGGCATACATCCGCGCGGGCGCGGGGATTGTTTATGATTCAAACCCTGAGCAGGAATTTTTGGAAACCGAGAGGAAGGCGCGCGCGTGCCTGAAGGCAATTGAACTTGCGGAGGGGAATAAATGAACTCTAAAAGTTCCACGCCTGGAAAAACCAGGATTCTCTTCATCGACAATTTCGATTCATTCACATACAATCTGGTGGATGAATTTGAAAAACGCGGATGCGAAGTTCAAGTGTATCGGAACAATTTGCCAATGGATAAGTTGAAACATATCGTCGCATCAACTAAGCCAGATATGATAGTGATTTCCCCTGGGCCTTCAACCCCTAAAAAGGCTGGGAACATAATCCCGCTCATAAAGGAATTTGCAGGGAAAGTGCCGATTTTCGGAGTGTGCCTTGGCGAGCAGGCGATAATAGAGGCATTTGGTGGGGTTGTGAGCAGGGCATTTGAGACGATTCATGGCAAGCCCTCGATGGTTTCGCACGATGGGAAAACCATATTTGCAAATCTGCCAAAACCATTCCAAGTTGGAAGATACCACTCACTTTCTGGGCAGAAAATCCCAAAAGAATTGGTGGTGAGCGCAAAAAGCGAATCAGGAGTAGTTATGGGCGTGCGGCACAAAAAATACTTTGTTGAGGGCGTTCAATTCCACCCGGAAAGCATACTGACGCCCGAGGGCGGAAAGATTATTGAGAATGTTCTTGCAATGGTGAGGAGGAATGCGAAATGATACAAGAGAGCATCAAAAAAGTTGTTGAAGGCAAAAACCTCTCTCGTGCAGAAGCAAAGCAGGTTTTTGATGAAATAATGCGCGGTGAAGCGACAGAAGTGCAGATAGCTTCGCTCATAACCGCGCTGCACATGAAAGGCGAGAGCGTTGATGAAATAATCGGGGCTGTGAGCGCGATGAGAGAAGCGTGCTCTAAAGTTGAGTACTCAGGCGCGGGAGATGTTCTTGATGTTGTTGGCACAGGAGGCGATGGGAAAGCATCGTTCAATGTTTCAACGGCGGCGGCAATTGTTGCGGCGGGAGCGGGATGCATCATTGCAAAGCACGGGAACAGGAGCGTTTCGAGCAAGAGCGGCGCGGCGGATGTGCTTGAATCTCTCGGAGTGAAGATTGACAATACGCCTGAAAAAAATTCACAGGTGCTCTCGAAAATCGGTTTTGTTTTCCTTTTTGCTCCAATGCACCACCCTGCAATGAAATATGCCGCAAAGCCGCGCAAGGAACTGGGCTTTAGGACGATTTTCAACATTTTAGGGCCGCTCTCAAACCCCGCAAACGCCTCAACGTATCTTCTAGGGGTGTATGATGCAAGGCTTGCAGAAAAGCTTGCAAAGGTGCTTTCGGGGCTTGGAGTGAAGCGTGCGCTTGTTGTGCACGGAGAGGGGTATGATGAGGCGACACTCACCGGCGCAACAATGGTTTACACTGTCGAAAAAGGCAAAGTGAAAAAGAGCACTTTCACGCCAAAGCAGCTCGGATTCAAGAAGCGCTCTGAAAAAGAATTCATTGTAAATGACCCAGTGCACTCGGCGCGCATTCTCATGGAAATACTTGAAGGGAAAGAAAAGGGTGCGAAAATGGATTTGGTTGTGCTAAATGCCGGGCTTGCAATATACGCGAACATGAAGGCAAAGAGAATAAAAGAAGGAATCAGGATGGCGCGCGAGAGCATCGAATCGGGAAGCGCGCTTGCAAAGCTTAAGGAGCTTATCAGGGAGTCAAAAGCATGAATTTCCTTGAAAAAATGAGGGAGATCAAAACGCGTGAGGTGCATGAGCACGGCACAGTTGTGCCCATTTCAAAGCTCGCGCACGGCGCAAAGAAGGCAAAACACGCTTTTTTGAAGGCGCTGCAAAAGAAAAAGGGAGTTTCGCTCATTGCCGAGTTCAAAAGGGCTTCGCCTTCAAAGGGAGCAATAAATGCGGGAGCGCAGGTGAAGGATTTCGCGAAATTATATGATAAATACGCAGATGCAATTTCGGTTCTTACCGAGGAGAAGTATTTTGCAGGGAGTTTACAGGATATTAGGGACGCACGTAGGTGCACAAAAAAGCCCATTTTGCGCAAGGATTTCATAATTGATGAGTACCAGGTTTTCGAGGCGCGAGCCGCAGGGGCGGATGCGATTCTTCTGATTGCAGGGCTTGTGGGATTGCAGGAAATCAACAGGCTCATAAGGGCCGCGCACGGGCTAGGGATGGACGCGCTCGTGGAGTGCTTTGATGAAGAGGGGCTTGGGGTTGTTCTCGCTTCGGATGCAAAAATTTTTGGTATAAATAACAGAAACCTCATTACAATGGATGAGGATTTCCAAAAAACCAAAAAATTCCTCAGGATGATTCCTGCGGCGAAGAGGAAAAATCTGGTTTTGGTTTGCGAATCCTCGATACATTCGCACGCGCAGATTGATGCATTGCATGGAAAGGCGGACGCGGCTCTTGTGGGCACTTCAATAATGTCATACCCCTCGCCCGAGGCGAAACTACGGGAGCTTACCGGGAATACTCTTGTGAAAATCTGCGGCACAACAAATGTCAGGGACGCACTCAATGCCGTGAAACTCGGTGCGGATATGATTGGCCTCAATTTTTATGAAAAGAGCCCGAGGTTTGTGAATGTGAACACCGCAAAGAAAATTGCCGATGCCGTGCGAGGGAAGGCGGTTGTGTGCGGGGTGTTTGTAAACGAGAGAAGCGAGCGCGTGGAAATGATTGCGCGCGAAGTCAGGCTTGACATGGTTCAGTTTTCCGGAGATGAGAGCGCACAGTATGTGAATTCGTTTGCGATTCCTTCAATCAAGGCGATTCACATGAAAGGCGAGGAATCGGTGGGCGCTGCGCAGGATTTTGCGGCGCGCATGGTGATGCTTGATGCTTTCGTGAAGGGTGAATATGGCGGAACAGGGAAAACATTTGACCCGAAATTGGTCGATGCAAAGGCGCTTGCGGGAAAGCAGGTCGTTTTTTCAGGCGGGCTCAATGCGCATAATGTGAAAGCAATTATAAAGAAGTTCAGGCCTTTCATGGTGGACGTATGCTCAGGAGTAGAGGATAAACCGGGCAAGAAATCTTTTTCAAAAATGAAGGCATTCTTTAAAAGTGCGCGCGCGGGGGTTGCAAAATGAATGGAAAATTCGGAGAATTTGGAGGGCAATTCGTTCCTGAAACGCTCATGCCCGCAGTAAAAGAACTTGAGGCAGCGTTTGAGAAGTGCAAAAAGGACAAGAAATTCAATGCGGAGCTCTCGGTGCTGCTGCGTGATTTTGTAGGAAGGCCGACAGCACTCACTTTCGCGCCGCATCTTAGCGGGCTTGCCGGATGCAGCATTTATCTAAAGCGCGAGGATTTGTGCCACACTGGGGCGCATAAAATAAACAATGCGATTGCACAGGCCCTGCTTGCAAAGCACATGGGCAAGACGCGCGTGATTGCTGAAACCGGGGCTGGGCAGCACGGGGTTGCCACAGCGATTGCGTGCGCTAAATTGGGGCTGCAGTGCAGGATTTATATGGGCACGGTGGATATGGAGCGGCAAAAGCCAAATGTCGAGAGAATGAGGCTTGCAGGAGCCGAAGTGTTACCGGTAGAATCCGGCTCGAAAACGCTCAAGGATGCGATAAATGAGGCGTTGCGCGACTGGACTGCAAATGTGGCCAATACCCACTATCTTTTGGGCTCGGTTCTCGGGCCGCACCCTTACCCAACAATGGTTGCGCATTTCCAGAGTGTGATTGGAAAGGAGGCGCGCAGGCAAATAATTCAGGAAGCTGGAAAGATGCCTAAGGCAATTATTGCCTGTGTTGGCGGCGGGAGCAATTCGATTGGGATATTTAGCGCATTCCTCAAGGACAAAAAAATTGAATTGATAGGTGTTGAGGCAGGCGGGCTTGGAATCGAGAGCGGAAAGCACGCGGCGCGCTTTGCAGACCCTAAAATCGGAAGGAAAGGGGTGCTGCACGGTACTCTTACATATGTGCTGCAGGATGCGGACGGCCAGATTTACAACACCCATTCGATTTCGGCAGGGCTTGATTACTCGGCAGTGGGGCCGGAGCACTCATGCCTGCGAGAGCTTGGAATAACGAAGTACACTTATGTGACCGATGATGAAGCAGTAGGTGCGTTCAGACTCCTCTCGGAAAAGGAAGGGATAATTCCTGCGCTTGAGAGCAGCCATGCGATTGCGTACGCTCTCAAGTACGCCAAAAAGTGCAAAAAGAATGATGTTTTGCTTGTGAATCTTTCAGGGCGCGGGGATAAGGACATGGAAACTGTGCGCAATTATAGGAAGGGGTTTGAATGAGCAGGTACGAATCGCTTTTCAAGGAGCTCAAAAAGAAAAAAGAGGGCGCATTTGTTGCGTTCACGGTGCTTGGAGACCCTGATTTTGAAACATCCGGTAAAATCCTTGATGCGCTTTGCAAAAATGCCGATGTGCTCGAGCTTGGCTTGCCCTTTTCAGACCCGATTGCTGATGGGAAGAGGATTCAGGCGGCGGATGAGCGCGCGCTCCGAGCTGGGATGCGCACCGAAAAGTGCTTTGGGCTGATAGAGAATGTTCGCGGCGAGCATCCGCATACACCGATAGGGCTTTTGGTGTACTACAACCTGGTGTACAGCAACGGCACAGAGAAATTCCTGCGAAGGGCAAAGCAGGCGGGGGTTGATAGCGTGCTTGTTGCGGATATGCCGCTTGAGGAATCCGCGCAGTTCAACAAGTTGTGCGGGAAAATCGGGTTGGAACAGGTTTTCATAATCGCGCCAACAACCGGAAGCGCGAGAATGAAGAAAATACTTGCAAAGGCGAAAGGATTTGTTTATGCGGTTGGAGTTGTTGGGGTCACGGGCGAGCGCGCAGATGTTGCGGATTCCACAATAGGGCTTGTGAAGGGAATTCGCAAAGCGGGAGCGAAGATTCCGGTATGTGTAGGCTTTGGCGTTTCAACCCCTGCGCACGCGCGCAAGATTATTTCTGCGGGGGCTGATGGAATAATTGTCGGCTCTGCAATCGAGGCAGTGATTGAGAAAAACCTTGGAAATGCCGGTGGCATGATTGAAAGTATTGAAAAATTCTGCACGGAAATGAAGGGGGCAACGAAGCGCCATGATTGAAATAACACCACTTGGAAAAATCAACGCGGTTTTCACAGCGCCGCCCTCCAAAGCGCACACCCTTCGCGCGCTTTTCATAGCATCTCTTGCCCAGGGAAAGAGCGTTCTGCGAAATGCGCTCTATGCCGATGACCAGAAGGTTGCGGCAAATTCCCTTTCTGAATTCGGCGCAAAAATTACGCGCAAGGGGGATGATTTTGTCGTGGAAGGAACCGGAGGGGAGATTTCTGCGCCGCAAAAGCCCGTGTTTACCGGAATGTCAGGGGTGACAACAAGATTCATTGTCCCGTTTGCAGCTCTCGCAAACGGAAAGAGCACAATTGATGGGGAAGCGCGCATGAGGCAGAGGCCGATTAAGGAAATAACCGATGCTCTTGTCCCGCTCGGAGTTGAATGTGAGCTTTCAGATGAAGGAACGCTTCCGGTAACAGTGCACGGAGGCAATTTCGAGGGCGGAAAAACGCAGCTTAAGGGCTCTGAGAGTTCGCAATTTCTCAGCGGACTTCTTATCGCGGCACCATATACAAAAAACGGGGTACATGTGAAAATCGACGGGGAATTAAAGTCCAAGCCATATGTGGACATCACGATTGAGTGCATGAAATCTTTCGGGGTCGCGGCGGTGAACAGGCAGTACAAGGAATTTTTTGCCCCTGGAAAGAAAAAATATGCCGCGCGCGAGTATGATATAGAGGGCGATTACAGCTCTGCGTCATATTTTTTTGCAGCCGCGGCGGTCACGGTCGGGAAGGTGCGCGTGAAAAATCTCAACCCGCATTCGAAGCAGGGAGACAAGTTTTTTTTGGAATGCATCGAAAAAATGGGATGCGCTGTGAAATACGGGAAGGATTTTGTCGAGGTAAAGGGCGGGGAGCTTCGGGGAATTTCGGTGGACATGGCAAATTGCCCCGATATTGTGCCAACGCTTGCTGTGGTGGCTGCATTTACTGATGGAAAAACAGAAATATTGAATGTGGGGCATCTTGCGGGCAAGGAGAGCAACAGAATCAAGAGTGTTGCGAAGAATTTGCGCGAATGCGGAATCGTTGTGAAAGATTCGAAAGATTCGCTTGAGATTATTGGCGGGAAGCCGCACGGCGCGGACATCGAGTGCTTCAATGATCACAGGATTGCGATGGCGTTTTCAATTCTTGGATTGGCCGTGAGCGGCGTTAGGATAATGCAGCCGGAAGTTGTTTCGAAAAGCTACCCGGAGTTTTATGATGAGCTTGCAAAGGGGTTGATGGCCAAATGAACATAGCATTTATCGGGTTTAGGGGGACTGGGAAAACCACCATAGGGAAGAGGGTTGCAAAAAGGCTGAACATGAAATTTACAGATATAGATAAGGAAATCGTGAAAACCGCAGGAAAAAGCGTTCCGGAAATTTTCGCGCAATCCGGAGAAGAAGGATTTAGAATCCTTGAGAGAAAGGCGGTTGCGGATATTAGTTCGCAGGACAATATGTGCATTGCATGCGGCGGCGGGGTTGTCCTCTTCAAGGAGAACATTGATAACCTTAAAAGGAATTCAACAATTATACTGCTTGAGGCGCAGGCGCGAGTTATATACCGAAGAATCAGAAATGACAGCAACAGGCCCTCACTTACAGGAAAGGAAAAAATGGATGAAATAATACAGCTCCTTGGCGAGCGCGAGCCGCTTTATGAGGCAGCAGCCGAGATGAAGTTTGACACTTCGCAGGATTCAGTTCCGCAAACTGTGCAGAAGATAATTGATGAGCTAAATGAAAGAGGGAAAATATGAGTACTGTTGTGAAAGTGAAGCTTAGCAGGAAAATTGATGATAGCTACGCGATTGTAATAGGCAGCGGCCTTTCGAAATCACTGGGGAAGCAGATTGTGCGGGACGGGTTTGGGGGAAAATACTGTATCATCACGGATTCGAACACGCAAAAAATCTTCGGAAAGAAGCTGCTCTCGCAACTGCGCAGCGCAGGCGCGCACGCGCAGATGATTGTGTTCTCCGGTGGAGAGGAAAACAAGAATATTTCTTCGGTTGAAAAAATACTCGAGCAGATGCTTGCAAAAGGCTTTGGCCGCAGGGATTGTATTGTGGCGCTTGGGGGTGGAATTGTGGGGGATGTTGCGGGGTTTGCGGCTTCGGTTTATTTGCGCGGGATAAATTTCGTGCAGGTGCCAACAACACTGCTTGCAATGGTTGATTCCAGTATCGGTGGAAAAACCGGGGTGAACCTCTCAGAGGGAAAAAACAGCGCGGGCGCATTTTACCAGCCAAAAAAAGTTTACATCTGCCCAGAGCTTCTCAAAACCCTTCCGGAGAATGAAATGCGCAACGGCATGAGTGAAATTGTAAAGCACGCGATAATGTTTGATGCAAAGTTCTTTGCGTATTTGGAAAAAAACCTCGGAAAAATCATGAAGCTTGATTCGAAAACTCTTGAATACGTGATTAAGAGGAACTGCGAACTCAAGGCAAAAGTGGTTGAGAAGGATGAATTGGAATCGAATTTCAGAAGGGTGGTGAACTACGGGCACACGATAGGCCACGCGCTTGAAGTGCTCACAGGATACAAAGGGATGAGCCATGGCGAGGCGATTTCAATTGGCATGGTCTCTGAAGCGGTGATTGCTTATGAAATGGGGCTCATGAAAGCACATGATATTGACAAAATAGCCAATCTGCTACATAAAATAGGGTTGCCAATTGATTTGCCAAATATTGAGATGGAAAGCATCCTCTCGGCCACTCGAAAGGATAAAAAAGCAGTTTCGGGCAAGGTTTATTACTCTCTGCCAGCGGGCATCGGAAAGGCCACGAGAAGCAAGGGACAGTATGGTATTGAAGTAAGTGATGAAATGGTGCGAAATTCCCTGGGGTGCTGCGATGATAATTGTTCCTGTTGTTGCGAAAACTGTTAGTGAAGCAAATGACAAAATCGCGCACGCGAACAAGGTTGCGGACGCAATAGAGCTGCGCCTTGATTATTTTGAAAAGCTCGGCGAGCATGAACTCATGCGCATGATAAAGGCTTGTGAAAAGCCGTGCGTGTGCACGTGTAGGACGATTGCCGAGGGTGGGAAGTTTGCGGGCAGGGAAAACACCGCAGCGCAGGTGCTGATTGGCGCGATTAAGGCGGGCGCGCATTTTGTTGATGTGGAATTTGAAATGAAGCCGCTTCTTCGCAAAAAAATAATGGAATTTGCAAAAAAGCACAACGCGCAGGTGATACTCTCAAAGCATTTCACTTCGCGCACGCCCTCCAAAAAGGAGCTGAATGCGCTTTTCATAAAAATGATTAAGGAAAAGGCGCACGTGATCAAAATTGTAACCAAGGCAACGAAGCATTCGGACAACGGAATTGTGCTAGAGCTCTTCAAGGATGCGAAAAAGAAAAAAATCAGGCTTATTGCGTTCTGCATGGGTGAGCACGGCAGGGATTCGCGCGTGCTCTCAAAACTTCTCGGGGCGTTTGCGGGCTTTGCTTCGCTTGGAAAAGGGTTTGAAAGCGCAGAAGGGCAGATTCCGATTGATGAATTCAGGCAGATGCAATCTGAAATGAGGTCGTTATTTTGATAGATGCAAAAACACAGCTCTTCTGCCTGCTTGGAAAGCCCGCAAAGCATTCGCTCTCTCCAATGATGCACAACGCCGGGTTTAGTGCGATAGGGATGAACTGCATTTACCTCGCATTCGAGCCGGAAAACCTCGCAGGCACAGTAAAGGGCCTTCGCGAACTTGATGTCGGCGGTTTCAATGTCACGATGCCGTTCAAAACCGAAATAATTCCGCTTCTCGATAAGGTCGATGAGATGGCGAAAAAAATCGGGGCAGTGAACACCGTGGTGAACGAGAACGGGAAGCTTGTTGGGTATAATACTGATGGGGTTGGAGCTGTTGCCGCGCTAAAAAAAGTTACGCCGCTCGCAGGGAAAAAAATACTTCTGCTAGGGGCCGGCGGCGCAGGAAAAGCGATTGCGCACTACCTTGCAAAAGAGAAAGTGCAGCTAACAATTGCGGACAAAACAAAATCAAAAGCTGAGGAACTTGCAAAAGCGGTGGGTTCGCAGGCTGCCCTTTCTGATGGGATAAAGTCCCTGGAAGGGTTTGATATCGTGATTAATGCATCCCCCGCAGGGATGAAACCGGATGTGCAGGGCACGCCGGTTCCGGTGAGCCTTTTGCACAAGAATCTTGTTGTGTTTGATATTGTGTATGAGCCTTTGGAAACAAAGTTCTTGCGCGAGGCAAGGCTTAAAGGATGCAAGACCATAAATGGGGTGGAAATGCTGCTTGAGCAAGGGTTTGCGGCATTTGAGCTGTTCGCGCAAAGGCGTGCTCCGCAGGAAAAGATGCGCGAAGCTTTGATGAATGGTATTGGAAGATGAATTGATGCGCCCTACAAAAAAGCCGAATTTGACGATGAATAAAGGGCCGAATTCAGGAGTAAAGTTGAGCGTTTCAAGACCTAGGGGAGCAACAATGGAAGCTTATAGAGTTATAGCAGGGCAAAAAACATACAAGCGGGCTGCCGGTGAAAAAATAGTGAGTCGATTAGGCGCGTATGGAAAAAAAGGCACAATGGATTTTGTGGTAAATGAAGGTGAAGCCGAAGTTTTTAGAAGTGTACCTGAACACGAACAGCACACAGGAATCGGAACCGATTTGCTTTTGGCTGCGGAAAATATGGCCAGAAAAATGGGAATACCAAAAGTGGTGGCAGGGACAAGCAATCCGCAAGCGATAAAAACATATAAAAGGGCAGGATGGAAGTATGTTAGCAGTTACACTAATAATGGGAAAAAAATGTTTGTATATCAAAAAATGGTAGGTGCGAAAAAATGAGTTTCAACACATTTGGGAAAATATTCACATTCACAACATTCGGGGAGAGCCACGGGCCTGCAATTGGGGTTGTAGTGGATGGATGCCCGGCCGGGCTTGCAATCAGCGAATCCGATATTCAAAAAGAGCTTGACCGCAGAAGGCCTGGCCAATCTGAAGTTACAAGCCCGCGAGGCGAAGCCGACAAGGTGCAGATACTCTCAGGGATTTTCGAAGGCAAAACAACAGGAAGCCCTGTTGCTATGCTCATTTTCAATGAGGATGTTCGCAGCAAGGATTATTCCAAGATAAAGGATTTGTTCAGGCCAGGGCACGCGGACTACACCTACTCAGAAAAGTTCGGTCACCGTGATTATAGGGGCGGGGGAAGAAGCTCTGCGCGCGAAACCGCAATGCGTGTTGCCGCAGGGGCAATTGCAAAAAAATATCTCGCGCAGAAAGGCATTTCGATTAATGGTTTCACGCGCGAGATTGCAGGAATTCGCGCGGAGAAAACCGACCTTTCAGTTGTTGAAAAGAATTCCGTGCGCGCGCCAGACCTTGCCGCGGCAAAGAAAATGGAGGCCGCAGTGCTCAAGGCAAAAGAAGAGGGAGATAGCGTTGGCGGGATTGTTGAAGTAATTGCAAAAGGGGCCCCTGCTGGGCTTGGAGAGCCTGTGTATTACAAGCTCGATTCAAAGCTTGCCGAAGGCTTAATGGGAATTAATGCCGTGAAGGGAGTTGAAATAGGCTCGGGTTTTGCAGCAACGCACATGAAAGGCTCGGAGCATAATGATGAGATGTTCACTTCAAAAGGCAAAGTGAAATTTCGCACGAATAATGCAGGAGGCATGACCGGTGGAATAAGCAACGGCGATGACATTGTCGCGCGCATTGCAGTAAAGCCCGCGTCCTCAATACTTAAGCAGCAGAACACGGTGAATAAGGCGCTAAAACAGACCAAAATCTCAGTTGAAGGGCGGCATGACCCGTGCCTTTGCCCGCGCGCGGTTCCGGTTGCGGAGGCGATGGTGGCGCTTGTGCTGATGGATTTGTATTTGATTGCGAAGGCAAGAAAGGGCTGATTTTTGGGTTTTAGCAACCCATTAAAATATTACGCATGTTCCTTTGTGGGGGAATGGGAATTCCAACTACGGTATCTTTTCACGGAAAACAGGTTGTAATAAGGACCACAAGCCTTGACTGGGGCAGCGTTGACAAGCTCCTTGAAAGCGAGCTTTTTTCAATGATGCTCTCAAATTACACCAAAAGGCTAAGGCATCACGATTCTGAGTTCCTAAAGCTTATCCCAAAGGGCGATGAAAAAAGGCAAGAAGAGCTGCTGCTCCTTTTCATGAAGAAAATTGCCAAAGAAGACGGGGCAAAAGTGCTTGCGCAAAACCCTGAACTTGCACAGTTCTTCTCGGATACCTATCTTCTTGACAGGATGGTTGAAGATTTTTACAACTACTGGAGAAACCATGAGCGCTATCTTATTTGCCTAGCCGACCCGAAAGCCAGCGACGCTGAGGACATCGAAAAGAGGCCTTACAGGACATTTAATGACACAATTGAGAAGCTAAACCATGTCGTAAGAAAGCTCTACCGCGACATGCAGGAGAATATTACTGGAGAGCACCCCCTGATTTACAGGCAGGTTCCTGCCGGGTGCCAGGTGAGCGCGATTGCAAAGCCAAAGCGCACCGAGCTTCCGGCGCAATATTCCGCTCTTGGAGTTGTGCCTGTGATTACGCAGGTTCTCATGAACCCGCC
>DATDXA010000050.1:0-26738 GCA_035289485.1 archaeon
TCACGGCGAGCCACTTCTTTCTGCGCGTATCGTACACTCCTACGGATTGCGTTGTTTTGCGCGGTAAACCGCGTTTAACGCGTTCTAGGTACGCGAAGCTTGGATTGTTTTGGGAAAAATACAATCCATCCGTTGCGGCTACCAGTGTTTTCTTGAACTCGTTTGTTGCTTCGAGAAGCAGTTCAAGCTGCTGCACATTCAAACGTTTCAGGCACTTGCATAAAGCTGATGATGTGGGTGCCTGAAAACCTAGTTCGTCTAGAAATTTTGATACTCGAACGTATGACATTTTGCACGCCTGCTTTACAAGCAGGCAGAAGAAATGTTTCCAAAACTCGTACGTTTTCGGCCCATACCTATGCAGGTATGGGCGTACGCCTGCTCGCCGGAGCAGGCGTTTGATTTTTCTGATGATTTTACATTCATTCATGGGGAACCGCCTTAATCGGTTTCCCCCACCTATCGGTGGATGTTCAACCCACTATAAAGACATTTTCAACGAAGCCAAAGCCACAAGGACATTTATTAAAGAAAGGAGAAAACTTGCCGCAGACTGATGGAAGCCGCCCGCATAGTTAGCCAAAGCCCTAACATTTTCAAAACCCACTTATAAAGCGCCGTACATATTTCACTACATGAAAAAATACGCGCTCCTCATCCTCATTGCAGTGCTGCTAACTGTAGTACAGATGCAGGCCGTATCCGCCGCGCAAAGCGATGGGTACATCCACACCAACCATTACTATGCGGTTTCCTTTGACGGGGAAGGCGATGCGGTCGTGCGGGCGCAGATAGATGTCGAAAACACTCTTGACCGGGCGATTTTCTCAGTGGACCTGGAAATCCCCGGCCAGGCAGTGATATACAAGGCTGTGCAACAGAGGCAATATGGAGCATATCCGGTTTATGAGTATGACAGGTATATCCTGCCTGAAAAATACCCGCAATATCCCCACCCCATCAATTACACTAAAACACTCACTTCAGATGCCACAATCTTGCACCTTAATTTGTGGGAACCGATTCAGCGCGGCGAGAGCTCGAGCATAACCCTTTTCTACAAAATCCCCCTTTACGCGAAAAAGGATTCTCTTGGAAATTTCCAGTTCGATTTCCGCACAATAATCGACCGCGATGCGATTCTCATTGAGAACATGCGCGTTGCGGTGAATGTGCAGGAAGGATTTGTTCTCAAAGGCGGAGATGCAAAAGTCGATTACAGGCCGAACACCGGGTTTATGGGAGAAGCCGCCATGTCAAGCGTTGCATCCGCTGATGTTTCTTCCCCGCAATACAGGCAATATTATGACGGCATTAGGAATGCTGACGGCCTTGTGAAAACAACATCGGGCGTTGATGCTTTCGAGAGCTTTCATGTGAAGGGAACTTATGGCGAGAACGGATTTTTGGTGAACATGCCAGAAACACTCATTTGGCTTGTTATTGGAATACTTGGAATTGCAGGACTAGCGCTAGTTGTGAAAAAAGGCCTCGGAGCCATAAAAATAAAGGGAAAAATCGATACCAATGGTTGGGGAAAAATCGGGTTTATTTCATTTGCAAGCGCCGCGGGAGTGATTGCAATCAATGCGGTTACGTTCTTTATTGCGCAGGAAATTTCCAAGATATCTTACAGATTCGAGCTCGCCATGATGGGTATTGTGCTTTTGGGGATTCTCGCATCCGCAGGGGTGCTGTTTCTGCCTCCGCTTTATACCGCCTCAAAAGAGGGAGTTGTGAAGGGCGCTTTGATGTTCTTTTTGAGCATAGGAATTCTGATAGCCATTGTAATAGGGCTGCAGCTGCTCCTTTCCGCCCTTTTCCCGCCGATTTACACCTATGCAAGCATGTAAACACCCCAGAAAGCCAAAAAGATACCTTTAAAAAGGTCGGGAGCATCAATTTGTATGCTAAGAGAAAAAGGATTCACTTTTGAATATCGGATTCTCAATAAAGCTAAAGATGAAAATAGAGGTGAAAATAGATGATACAGCTACAGTACTGTAAGGAATGCCACAATGCGTTCCAGGTGTCCAGCAACATTGCAGATGCCGAGAAACATATCTGCGAAAAGTAGGCGCAGAATTATGCTTTTTGCCCGTTAGGGCAAAAATACAAAGGAATTTTCCGGCCACGCACAAAAGAGGGCCGGAATGAATTCTCTTGTAAATTCTGATTTTCCAATAAAGGAAAATAAAACTGCGCGCCCCGCAAAACACAACTACACGAGTGCGGGGCTGATGCAGGGATTTTTATGAATTTTAAAAGCCTCTTTCTTTTTCGTAAACGTTTTTCTTTCTCGGCACGAGAAAGAAAAAGGTTTGGGAGCGCCCGGATTTGAACCGGGGTCGCAGAGTCGTTCGACAACATTGCTTTTAGCAAACCAGGGGATTGCACTTTTCTTTTTCCCCGGGGTTTTTCTTTTCTGCAAGAAAAGAAAAAGGCCGTGCCCGAACCCTGAGTCCTGGACCAGGCTAGACTACGCTCCCATCTTCACCTTCGCGGAAAAAAGCGCGAGAGGTACCACAAGACAAAATTTGCATGAAAAGCTTAAATACCCAAACGAACTAACATTTAGTCTGTTTTTAGAAATTAATTTCAATCATTTGGGGGTTGCAATTTGGACGAAAAGTTCCTTGCGGAGATAAGCGATAAGTCCAGTGGCGAGCGCTTTACCGATGTCCCGCAGGGCTATGTAAAGGGCAAAACCAAGTATGTAATCATCACCGGCTCAGTTATGAGCGGCATTGGAAAGGGCATTTTCTCATCTTCGCTTGGAAAGACGCTTCAGGACCGCGGGCTTAAGGTTGCGCCAATAAAGGTCGAAGCCTATTTGAATATTGATTCAGGAACCCTAAGCCCATACAGGCACGGCGAAGTGTTCGTTCTTGATGATGGCACTGAAACCGACATGGACCTTGGTTCATACGAGAGAATGCTTGATACAAACCTCACAAAGGACAATTTCACAACGCATGGGCAGATTTACAACCGCATAATCGGCATGGAAAGGGCGGGATTCTACCAAGGAAGGGATGTGCAGTACATCCCGCACGTCACGGGCGAAACAAAACTGGTTCTAAGAAACCTTGCAATGAAATCAAAGGCCGATATTGTGCTGATTGAAATCGGCGGAACTGTCGGGGACTATGAGAATCTTTTCGCAATGGAGAGCGTGCGCGAGCTTATTTATGAAGAGGGGGAGCAGAACTGCTGCCTTGTAAACCTCACATACATCCTCGAGCCGCACCACCTTGGGGAATTCAAAAGCAAGGCGGCGCAGCTTGGATTGCGCCACCTCATGAGCTTGGGGCTGCAGCCGGATGTTGTGGTGTGCAGAAGCGAGAGGGCGATTACAAATTCAGTGAAAGAAAAAATTTCCATGAACGCAAATGTCCCGCTGGAAAAAGTGTTCAACACATACGATGTTGGAAACATTTACGAGCTGCCGCTCTTCTATAGGGAGCAGGGAGTTGACAGCGCAATCCTTGATGTTTTGGGCTGGAATGAAAAGTACAAGGCAAATGGCAGCAAAAGCCTCAAGGACTGGACCGCAAAGAATGTTGTGGAATTTGAAAAGGAAATAACGATTGGCATTGCCGGAAAATATACGGGAACAAGCGACACATACATTAGCATTGTAAAGGCGCTAGAGCACTGCTCCGCGGCGCTCAAAACTAAAGTTAACATAAAGTGGATTGAGGCAACGGAAATAGAAAATGGCAAGAAGAAAATTGAGGAGGAAATGAAAGGGGTTGAGGGGGTAATAATTCCTGGAGGCTTTGGAACGCGCGGAATTGAGGGGAAAGTTAAGTGCGCGAACTATGTGCGCGTGAACAATGTGCCATTCCTTGGGATTTGCTATGGGTTTCAGATGGCTGTTGTTGAATTCGCACGCAATGTGTGCGGAATAAAAAACGCGAGCACTGAAGAAGTGAAAAAGGACCCCCAGAACAATGTGATTTGCATCCTTCCCGAGCAGGAAGAAGTTAATGGGCTTGGCGGCACGCTGCGGCTTGGCGGATTTGATCTGAAAGTGAAGAAAGGGACCCTTGCTTACGAACTTTACGGGAAAAAAGAAACCGTGCGCGAGAGATTCAGGCACCGCTTCAATGTGAATACCAAATTCATAGAAGCGCTTGAAAAGAACGGGCTTGTATTCTCCGGAATGGCGCCTGAGAAGAAAATAATGCAAATACTTGAGCTCCCGAATCACCCTTATTTTATCGGCACGCAATACCACGCCGAATTCACTTCAAGGCCGCTAAAGCCCAATCCATTGTACTTTGGGCTTGTGAAGGCCGCGGTAAAGAAGAAGTTCGGGAAATAAAGCAGAATTTACTAATTTTAGAATAAGAAATTATTTTATTTTCCACTTGCCCTTGCTTTCGGCTAGCGCCCCTGCCATTTCCTCATTTTCCTTTGAAACCGGCAGGTTGTACTCGTCCTTTCCGCCATAGAGGCTTGCGGGAGAACTTGAAATCCGGGATTTTATCAGTAGCACTACGCCAACAGCGAGAGCAATTACAACAAGAATCACAATCGCAAAACCAAGCGGCGCAATTATTCCCGAAACCAAATCAACAAGCCCTGAAAACGGGGAATTCTTTTTCTCTTCCTGCGCCAAGAGCGCGGCGTTCATCTTGGTTTGCTTTGATTCGATGACATCAAGGCGGCCTTCCAACTCAGCGGAGGTTTGTTTTATTGCGCGGTTAGAATCTAGTGCAGTGCGGTTTATGCGCGTTCCCAATTCATTGATATCGGAGTCATGCGCCGCGGTTTTTTCATCAAGCGCGCCAATGCTAGAATCGAGCGCGTTCTTGTCTGATTCGCCAAGCGGCGCGAACGCAATCACGGTTGCGGAATCGTTGCCCGCATCGGATGAGGCTGAAATTGTGTGAGAGCCTTTCAGTAGCCCGAAGTGCGAAACATAAAGCACCAAGCCGCTCGTGGTTGCGGGGTCCTCATCATAAACGAATGATTTGATGACAAACTGCCCACTGTACGGGTCCGGAGTTATTGTGCCATTTGAGTAAACATTGAGAACTTCGGAGCCGTTGATTTTTACCGAAGTTTTTGTCCAGGAATCTGTGGGTTCTAGCATCACGCTAAAGCCCCATGAGGTGTTTTCTGGAACCGAAGCCGGGGCGCCTATTGTAACCGCAGAAGCGCCAGAAGCCAGAAGGAGCAAAAACGCCGCAAAAACGAGTGCATTTCTCATTAGTATGAATAAATTTATTCGGATTAATAAATGTGCCTTCGTTTCCGGTAAAATTGGCCTTTTTATGTGCGTTTAATTTGGGCATCTTAGTGAAACGCCTTGCATTTCGGCTTTCCTTTAAAACAAGAACACCGCCAATTCTTGCCATGGAACTTGAGCGAGTAAGGCTTAGTGAAAAGGAAGTTCTGCTTTTGGGCACAGCGCACATTTCAACGAAGAGCGTTGAGGAAGTAAAGGAAGCAATAGAGAAGGAAATGCCAGATGTTGTGGGGGTAGAGCTCGATTTTAACCGCCTGCGCCAGCTAAAGCTCGGAAACCGCTGGCAGGAAACTAATATTGGGAAAATAATCTCCAGCGGGCAAACATACCTTTTCCTTTTCACGCTGATGCTCTCGAATTTCCAGCGCTCTTTGGGGCAGAAGCTTGGAATAAAGCCCGGAATGGAAATGGTTGAGGCCGTGCGCATTGCCGAGGAAAAAAACATACCGATAATGCTTCTTGACCGCGACATCAATATTACACTAAAGCGCGCGATGCACAAAATGAAGCTCACGGAAAAAATCAAGCTGCTCTATTCAATACTTTTAGGATTCTTCTCCGAAAACAAAATTGAGATCACAACAAGCACCATTGAAGGCCTTAAGGAAAAGGATGTGCTAAACAGGTTAATGCAAGAGCTCGCGCGCGAGATGCCTTCAATTAAAAGCATTCTTGTAGATGAGAGGGATGCATACATCGCGCGCGCGATTGAAAACAGCCCCGGAAAAAAAATACTTGCAGTTGTGGGGGCAGGGCACATTGAAGGAATCAAGAGGCACTTTGGGGAGAAAATTGATATCGCGGCAATCACAACAGTTCCGAAAGGAACAAATTACATGAAAATAATCGGCTATGTGATTCCTGCAATATTTATTGTGCTCATAGCGGCGCTGTTCTATTTCAAGGGAGGGGGAGTAACCCTTACTGCAATCGCATACTGGGCGCTTGCAACTGGAACTCTTGCAGCGCTTGGGGTAATCATTGCACGCGGGCACCCGCTCACTGTGCTTGCATCATTTCTTGCAGCTCCGGTGACAACACTTCACCCTCTGCTTGCGGCCGGGTGGGTCGCCGGGTATGTAGAAGCCAAAATGCGAAACCCGAAAGTGAAGGATTTTGAAAACCTAAGCAACCTAAATTCACTTGGGGATTTTACAAACAATCAGGTGACGCGCATACTTCTTGTGGTGGCGCTTGCAAACGTGGGAGCAACACTTGGAGTGATAATCGGGATTCCGCTTGTGGCATCGCTTTTTGGGTAAAAATATAAAGATGGAGGCAGTTGCTTATATATGCCATTGCCAGAAAGGCGGTTCTCTTCTGCCGTAATGAAAAAAATTCACCCACTTAAATTGGCAAGAGAAATAAAAAGCCCGGCACATGAACTTCGGGTAGACATATATGAAAAAGGGTTTGATTATGCATACCAGCTTCAGGAACATTTTCCTATAGACCCTCAGCATTTGCAGGAAGTCACAACTAGGACAAAAGAAGACAACAAAAACATTAAATTGCAAGATAGGTTTTCAACACATTTTTTCCTCATCTCTGCATTTGAACATTCCTTGCCAAAGGGTATGGAAAAAAATAAAGCAATCAAACTTGCAAGTTTTTTGCGTAAAAAGGCAAAATCTGAGGACATACAGGATGATATTGCAAATATTGCTTTCACAAAAGAAGAAAAAGAACTTGGCAAAATAGTCGGGGAGAAAAACTTACAGGCAGCATATGGATTGATGACTGAGATATTTAAAGAAGTTCAGGAAATGGAATTGACAAGGGTAAGGGTACAGGCGATAATGACTCTGATGATGCACACTACCCTTCGCGGAGTGACAAGGGCTAGATCTATAATTAGAAAATTGATGACAGAAATTCACTATTAGTTTATACAACGGTTTTTTAGTTCTTCTTCAAATAAGGAAGAACTTTTCCACTTTTTTCCGCTTCTGCAATCAGTTTCTTTGCATAGAAAATGCGCTGCACCGAGCCTACTGCGGCAATTAGTGCAATTGCCCAGAGTGAAAGTTCGAGTATTTTCGTTCCGCTGAATGCAATTCCGAAAATCGAGAGCAATATCCCCCCAAGCAACAGAAGCATGCGCTCTGAGTGCTCTCCAATTGCCGGCCAGTCGCGGTTGTCTGTAATTATCACAAGCGCCGCGCGCGACTTGGCATAGCTTGCAAGCATTGAAAAGCCAAGAGCGCAAATCGCGGCAATAGGGTGCACAAATGCAGCGCCGATGAAAAGTATTATTTCCACAGCCTTGTCAACCATTGTTTCGAAATAATTTCCAAAAAGCGTTGAGCGGTTCTGCAGGCGGGCAACCGCACCGTCAAAGAGGTCAATTGAAACCGCAAGCAGCGCAAAGATGAATGCACTGTGAAACTGCTGGAGTGAAATGAAATACGCGGCAGCGATTGCAAGCGGAACTGCAAGGAAGCTGAAAAGATTAGGGTTTATTTTTGCCGCCGCGAAAGGATATGCCACAATGTTCACAAACGAGCTTATTGCGGGGCGAAGTTTTCCAATCATTGGCAAAACACCAGTTAACCATTGTTTATAGGGAGTGAATATATTAAAAAGAAAGGGAAACCAATACTAGCGTGCCTAAATGAAAATAGCTTTTTTTGAAACAGAGAAATGGGAGCAGAAATACCTCTTGGAAAATCTAAAGGGGCACAAGCTCGAATTCAGCACTAAAGTCATTACCGCTGCGCAGGCAAAAAAGGAAAAGGATGCGCAGGCGCTCGCGGTTTTCATTTATTCACAGGTTAATTCCGCAGTGCTTGATGCAATGCCAAAATTAAAGCTCATTGCAACGATGTCAACCGGGTACAACCACATTGATGTTAAGGAATGCGCGCGGCGCGGAATTACGGTTTGCAATGTGCCAACTTATGGGGAGAACACTGTTGCCGAGCACACATTCGCCCTGCTGCTTGCGCTCTCGCGCAAAATACACCTCTCATATGAGCGCACACTGAAGGCGGACTTTTCGGCGCATGGCCTTCGCGGGTTTGATTTGAAGGGAAAAACAATAGGTGTTGTAGGGTGCGGGCACATTGGCATGCATGTTGTTCGCATGGCAAAAGGATTTGAGATGGATATTCTTGTCTACGAAAGGCACCCGGATGAGACGCTTGCTGCGAACATGGGATTTAGGAATGTGAGCGTGGATGAGCTGTATGCCAAGTCCGATATCATAACATTCCATGTGCCTCTGAGCGAAAGCACAAAGCACATGTTCAATGCCGGTTCGCTCAAAAAAGTGAAGAAAGGAGTTGTGATAATAAACACCGCGCGCGGGGAAATAATTGACACCAAGGCGCTCATAAAAGGCCTCTCGGACAAGACCATTGCGGGCGCGGGGCTTGACGTTCTTGAGGGAGAGTGTTATATCCGCGAAGAAAAGCAGGTGCTTGACCCGCACTTTCCCAAGGAGTGCGATTTGCGCACGGTTTTGCAAAACCACGTGCTCCTCAAAATGCCAAATGTTCTCATAACTCCGCACAACGCGTTCAACAGCCAGGAAGCGCTTGAGAGGATTTTGCACACAACAATCGAGAATGTAAATGCCTTTGCAAAAGGCAATAAAGTTAATACTGTCCAATGAAATGAGTACTGTGATTTAATGGTTGTCTGTGTAATCGCGCTTGTTGTTTTTGGAATCCTTAGCATATTCTCCGCAACTCACAGGGCGATTGCACGCGAGGCATTCGACTGTGTTTTCCGCAAAATGACGCTTCGCCCGTGCAACACAGGGCTAGATAAGCGCCTCAAGATGCTTGTGTCGATGAAAGTGATGAAGCACAACGAGGGCGCGGGAAAGTTCGTGCACACGAACTTCGAGGCGATTTCATTCGTTTTCATGCTGCTAATGATTGGAAGCATTGTATTCAGCGGCATTGGCATTTACAATTTCTGGGCATACGGCAACTGCAACGGGCAGAACAGCTCCGAGCTGTGCCTTCTGAACCCTGAAACTTATTCGAACACCAATCCGCTCGCATGGCTTTTCCCTCCATCCCCTTCTGATGTGTTGCCTGTTTCAAGCGAAGGGCTTCCCATGCGCGGAACAACAGGCGCGCCTGTGCAAATAATCGAGGTCGGGTGCTTCTCATGCCCGTTCACGAAATCAACCGAGCCGCTTGTGGATGAGGTGATGGCAAAATATGATGGTAAAGTGGCGCTCTATTTCAAATATTTCCCCCTTCCAAAGCACGAGTACTCGCTTGAATCATCAGAGGCCGCAGAATGCGCGCGCGACCAGAACAAATTTTGGGAGTACAAGGAACTTCTTTTCACAAGGCAGCTTGAGTGCGCTGCGCAGCCAAATGCCGGGGAGCTGCATTCATTGCACGCGGAGTTTGCAGAGGAACTCGGGCTTGATACTGAAAAGTTCAGTGTGTGCATGAACACGGGAAAATATGCCCCATACATTGAAGCGCAGAAGCAGGAATCAATCACCGCAGGGATTTACGGAACCCCTACATTTTTTATAAATGGAAAAGTGCTTGTGGCGCCGAAAACGATTGAAGAGTTTTCTGCGGTGATTGATGCGGAGCTCGCAGCACAATAAATATAATAATTTCGTCAATTGCCTAATAATATGCCGTATTTTCCGAAAAGCTTAAATGAAAATACACTTATTTTACTTATATTACTTATTCCAGGTGATTTCATGGGAAGAAACATGACAATGGCGTTGAAGGACAAAACTTTTGAAATAATGAAAAAGCATCCAGAAATAAAATGGACTGAAATTGCAAGGCAGGCAATAGAGAAAAAGGCAATGGAAGTCGAAATGGAAAACGATGAATGGAGAAGGTATGCCATGAAAAGAGCATATGAGGACAAAGACTGGACTGATGCGGATGAACTCATCGATTATTGAGCAGGGAGAGCTCATAGTTGCGGACATCCTTTTTGCAGAGCAGAACGCCGCAAAAAGGAGGCTTGCACTTGTAATCAGCAAAACCGAATACAACGAGCACTCACGAGACATTATAGCCCTTAAGGTGACATCGCAGGACCATTCGGATTATTTCTCGATTCCGCTCACAAACAGTGACACTGCAAAAAAAACCCTGAAAAAAGAGAGCTTTGTTGTTGCGGATTTCCCCACCACAATTTCAAAACAGAATGTGTTTGCGCGGCCTGACATGGTTTCCGGAAAAAAGCTGGCGGAAATAAAGGCAAAGATTAGGGAACTCTATGAACTGTAAAATTAATGCACTCCGCCACAGTTAGACTTAAACACCAATTCACACATTGATTTAGCATGATTTCCGAAAAAATACGCGCCGATTTTCCCATGCTGCAAAAGCACCCAAATCTTATCTACTTTGACAACGCGTCCACTACGCTAAAGCCAGTACCAGTGATTGCGGCAATGAATGAATATTATGAGCAGTTAACTTCCAACACAGGAAGAGGCTCACATCATATCAGCCAGCAGGCAACGCAGCGCTTTGAGGAATCACGCGAGGATGTGGCGAAATTTGTGGGCGCCAAGGCGCAGGAGCTTGCGTTCACGCGAAACGCAACCGAGAGCATAAACCTGACCACAGTTTCGCTAGAGAGAATGGGGCACTTCAAAACTGGCGATGAGATCGTGGTTTCATTTATGGAGCACCATGCAAACCTTGTTCCGTGGCAGGAACTGTGCAGGCGCACTGGAGCGAAGTTGCAGGTTGTGAAGCTTAATGCGGATTACACTTTAAATATGGAGGATTTGCGCTCGAAAGTTTCGCGCAAAACTAAAATGGTTTCAATTGCGCACGCGGCAAATACGGTTGGCTCAATTCAGCCTGCAGCAGAGATTGCAAAAATCGCGCACGATAACGGAGCGCTGTTTTTGCTCGATGGCGCGCAGAGCGTTCCGCACATGAGCGTGGACGTTAAAAAAATCGGCTGCGACTTTTTGGTTTTCTCCGCGCACAAAATGCTCGGGCCAACTGGGATAGGGGCGCTTTATGGAAAACGGGAGCTTTTGGAAAAAATGCCGCCCTACAATTACGGCGGCGGGATAATTTCGCATGTTTCTGCGGAAAAAAGCGAATATGTAAGCGCGCCGCAAAGGTTCGAGGCAGGAACAACCCCAATTGCGGAAGCATTCGGCTTTGCTGCTGCGGCAAAGTATTTGAAGAAGCTTGGAATGGAAAATGTGCGCGAGCATGATCGCAAGCTAACGGAGCACTGCATTGCAAAACTTGGTGGCATTTCGGGGGTGCAAATGTACTGCCCAAAAAACGCCCAAAAGCAGGGCGGGATAGTGCTTTTTGGTTCCCGTTCGCTTGACGCGGTTGACCTTGCTGTGGCGCTTGATGAGGCCGCAAATATAGCGGTGCGAAGCGGAATGCACTGCGCAGAACCGATTGTGAGGAGCATTAATCCAAAAGGGCTTTGCCGCGCAAGCTTTTATCTGTATAATACAATGGCGGAAATTGACACCTTTGCAAGCAAGGTCATGGCCATCACGGTGGCGTTCAAATAAAACGCACTTTCACATGCGTTAATTTTTCACTTGGCGAACCTGAAAAAGCGGGGTAGCGTTTTTAAAACAAACCGCAGTCAATTCTATTATAAAGCAACGAAAACAGCCTTTCCAAGGGTGAGCGGAAGGCATCGAAAAAGCAGGATTGGTATTTATGAGTGCATTCCCCTATGGAACTGTGCAAACAAAAAAAACCATCCCTGCCGCAAATCATTCCGCCAAAGCATCAGTGCGCTCTTTTTCAATCGGCTTCTCACTTCTTAGCATTTTCCCATATTTGCTTGCAATTGTTTTTGCCCTTGCAGCAGGGGTAAAATTCGGCTTTTTTGGAATCAATAAGGCGCTTGCACTGCTGCTTGTTTCACTTATAACGATTTATTTTGCTCTCCCGATGATGGCACAAAGGCTTGAAAGCGGCATTTGGGCAACCCGGAAAGCGAGGAAAAACTAGGAAGGTGTGAACGAATGGAACACAAAGATGATTTTGCAGAAGAACTTGGAGAAATTAGGCAGGCCGAGGCCGAAAAGGAAAAAATACTTGAAAAGGCGGCGAAGGATTCCGAAAAAATAATCGCGGAGGCGAACGCGCAGGCAAAAAAAATAATCGAGAAGGCTTCGGATGATGCCGAAGCGATAGAGGAGGAAATCCTCATGAAGGCTCACAAGGAGCTCGAGGCAAAAGAGAGGCAAATATCTGCAAAGGCGCAAAAAGATGCGCAGGAAATTTCCTCAATGAATGTCCCTGCACCCGCTGTGAAGAAGGCAATCGAAGGAATGCTCGAAATTGAATGAAAGGTGCAATGAAATGTTTTTCCCGGCAAAGATGTGCAAAGTAAGGGTCATAGGCCTCAAGAGCAACATTGGAAAAACAATCGGGGCGCTTGAGCGATATGGCGGCGCGGAGATAAAAAAATTCTCAAATACTGAAATTTCACTTTCAAAGCCCCTTGAAACCCACGACGAAACAATTGAAATGCTTCTCAAAATGGAGGCACTACTAAATGCGCTTAATGGGAAGGCAACGTATGCGGCAAAAATACCGGCTGCCAAGGCCGCGGAGTACATAAAATCCAAAGAATTCCGCGAAACTGAAAAGGAAATAATGAAAATAAGCGCAGAACTCGAAAGCAACTCTGCAGAGCTTGATGTGCAGAAGGATGCGAAGGCGAGGCTTTCGGTTTTTTTGGGGTTTGACATTGATTTTGGCAAACTAAAGCTTAGCTCGGTTAGCTTAATTGCAGGAACTGTTGCTGCGCAGAAAAGGCCGGCGGTTGAATCCGCGCTTTCCAAAATTTCTGAAGCGAACTTTTCTTTCAGGCCATATGGGGCGAACTCTTTTGCATGCATTGTCGCGCTAAAGAAGGGAAATGAAGAGGCAATTGAGGAAATTTCAAGGGCGGGGTTTGAGCGCGTGCAGCTGCCGGAAATTGGCACAAAGCCATCATCCGAACTCAGGGCAATTGAAAAGAGGATTGCGGAGCTTGAAAAGAACAAAGCGGCGCTGCAAAAAGAACTTTTGGGAATTTCCGCAAAATCTTATCAGAAGCTTGCCGCGGCAAAGGAATACCTCGAAATCGAATCCGGAAAATCCGGCGCTGCAACATCTCTTGGGAGCACGCAGCATGTATTTGTCCTTGAAGCGTATTTGCCTGAAAAGAATTACCGCGAATTTGAGAGGTTTGCACATGAAAACTTCGGGGAAAGAATGGAACTGCGCAAATTCTCAAGCCATGATTTGGAAAGCGCGCACGAAGAGGCGCCAACTTTACTTGAGCACAACAAGGCCCTTGCGCCATTTGAATTCATCACAAAGTACATGGCTGTGCCGCGCAGCGGAGAACTTGACCCCACAATAATATTTCTTGTATTTTTCCCGATTTTTTATGGCATGATGGTCGGGGATTTCGTTTACGGGCTCATTTCATTCCTGCTCGCGCGATTCATTGTAAAAAAGGTCGGCGCGGAGAGCATACTTAAGCCGGTTGGAATAATCTGGATGTGGGGAGCCATACCGTCAATAATATTCGGGATAATTTATGATGAATTCATGGGCATGTCGCACACAGAACTTATACACAGGTTTTTTGGGCTAGAAGAGGTCGTGCTCTATCATGGAATAGAGAGGCTGCATAATGTGCAGTTCCTGCTCGCGGCGACCATTCTCATAGGAATTATCACAGTATGCACAGGGTTTTTGCTTGGGTTTTTGAACGCGGCAAAGCACGGGAACAAAAAGCACGCGATTGCAAAATTCGGCTGGTTTGGAACCGTGATATTTGGGACAGTGCTAATCAGCACCGCGATATTCAATTCATTCCCCCAAATAATGATTCCTGCAAGCGGGCTGCTCTTGCTTGTTTCACTTTCGCTCGTTGTCAAGGGCGAGGGCGCAGTTGGACTAATTGAGCTTCCAAGCATTGTGGGAAACGTGATGTCCTTTTCCAGAATACTTGCAGTGGGGCTTGTCGGCACCCTGATAGCGCTAATACTAAATGATTTGCTTTTCCCTTCGCTTGACAAGGGGATATTATTAATCATTCTTATACCAGTTTACATTGTGGGGCATTTATTCAACGCATTCCTTGCAATGTTTGAATCGTTCATACAGGGAGCAAGGCTCAATTTCGTTGAAATGAACTCCAAGTTTTTCGAGGGGGGAGGAAGGGAATTCGCCCCATTCAGGCTTAGCAGGAAATATATCAAGGATGATTGAAAAGGAGGTGCAACAATGGTACTCGAAGAAGCTGCTGCAAAGGCACTCGGAGCCGCTATCGCAATTTTCGGCGGAGCAATAGGAACCGGGCTCGCGCAATCGGCAATCGGAGCAAGCGCAGTAGGCGTCATAGCCGAAAAACCCGAGCAGGCATCAAAACTGCTGGTGTGGCTTGTCATACCAGAGTCAATAGTCATATTCGGATTCATTGTAGCGGCAGTGTTGCTGTTCCTTTGAAACAACCTTTTTCTTTTCGTTAACACGAAAATAAAAATGTTGACGAAAAAGAAAAGTGTCAGACTTTCGCCAGAAAACTGGCGAAAGGGCATGATTATCGCCAGGTGAGCAAAAAATGGGATTGGAAAACGTGAAAAAGGGCCTTGTGCAGCAAGCGCAGGCGGAAGCGAAGAAAATTCTCTCGCAAGCTGACAAGCTGGCAGAGCAAACAATCGAGGAAGCCAAGGAAAATGCATCCAAAATAAGGGCGCGGGCAAAGGAGAGGGCTGCGCAGATTGCGGATGCTGAGGCCAATGAGAAAGGGAGCGCTGCAAAGCTGCGCGCAAAAAAGCAAATTGCTGAAGCGACAAATGCGAAGATGGATGAGGCGCTTGCAAAGGCTTGGGAAGAATTTTCCAGCGCGGCTCAGGGAAAAGGATATGAAAAAATGATGGAAATGCTAATTGAGGTAGCGGAAAAAGAGCTCGGCGGCAAGGCAATTGTATATGTAAATGAGCGCGATGAAAAAATTGCCAAGAAATTTTCTAAAAATGTTTCACCAAAGGCGGCAAACATTTCAGGCGGAGCCATTGTGTCCACTGCAGATGGAAGAATAAGCATAGACAACTCGCTTGAGGCGATATTCGCGCAGAAAAAGGACGATGCAAAGAAGGTGCTTTACATGGAAATGTTCAAGGAGAGGGGCGAATAAGATGATGAATGCCATTGAATCCTCAATTGTTGCGCGCGCAATAACGCTTGGATACGCGAATGCGAGGGTTAAGGCAATGAAGCAGCTCCTGCTTACGCATAAGGAAACAGATGCTATGGCGGAAGCAACAGGCGTTGAAGAAGTTTACGCGCTGCTTGAGAGAACGCAATACAGGCAGGATTTGGTTTCAAGCGCGCTTGCAGGAAAAACCCTCGCAGACCAGATTGAATTTGCGTGCGCGAAGAATTTTTCACGCACGCTTCGCAAAATAATCAAAATCGTGCCAAAAAAGCTCTCGCAAAAAATCTCCGAGATGTTTGAAAAGTACGAAATCAACAACATCAAAACAATTATTCTTGCAAAGCACATGGGCGAGGGAAAGGAAAGAATCAGCCACCTTCTTATTGAAACAGGAATGCTCTCAAAGGCCGCAACCGCGAAGATGCTTGAATCAAAAAGCGTAAAGGATGTTTCTGCAGCGCTTGCAGGCACGATTTATGGGACAATACTTGAAAAGAACATGAAAAAATATGAAAAGGAGAAGGAAGCCGCGCCGCTGCTTGCCGCACTTGATGATTATTACTACCGCAAGCTCCCGCACATAGCAAAGAACCCTTATGGCGATGAGAGAATAATTCTTGCAATGCTAAAGGCGCAGGTGGACGCGAAAAATATTTCCAATATCCTGCGCGGCAAGAAAGAAGGAATGAAAGAGGAGAAAATAACTGAAATTATAATTGCCGGCGGGAACATTTCAAGAGACAGGCTCGTGCAGGCAGCAGGGGCAAAAGGAGTAGAAGAGGCAGCGAAGGCTTTTGAAAAGAACTTCAAGCTTGCAAAGGCGCTTGAAGCGTACAAAAAAAACGGGAGCCTCATACCGATTGAAATAGAAGTGGAGAAAAGCGTGGCAAGAAAGGGCCTGAGCCTTCTAAGTGTAAGCGTGCTCTCGATTGGCGCAATTGCGGGGTTTTTGTTTTTGAAAGAAGAGGAGGCATCAAACATCCGCAAAATCGTGAGGGCGAAGGAATTCAACCTCTCGGCGGAAAAAATTGGGGAGATGATTGTGCAGTATTAATTTTGGTGAAATTATGGACGGGGAACTAAAACACAGCATCGCAGTTGTGGCGGACGGGCCGACATGCACAGGCTTTAGGCTCGCAGGAGTTCAAATGGTGTTCCCTATAGAGGCTCTAGAGGCGCAAAAAGATGCCACGCAGGGAAAAGCTGCAGAAAATAAAAGTGCCGGTGGCGGCCAGATTGCAGCCGAGCAAAAAATAGAAGAGCTCCTCGCCGATGAGGGCATCGGGATTATGATTGTCAGCGAAAAAACAATGGGCGCGATGGATTGGCGGCTAAAAAAGAAAATAGAGAGGCTTGCCAAGCCAGTAGTCATTGCAGTGCCGGACAAATCCGGCCCAGTGGCGAACGAAACAGATTCGCTGCGGAGCATGGTAAAGAAGGCCCTTGGTTTTGAGCTGATGAAATGAATGGAGGAAAAGTTAAGCTGAAAATTTTGCTAAAGGATTGTGAGTTCAGTTCCATCGAGCCAGCAGGCGAAGATGGTACGCTCCCTTCCGAAGAGCATGTTCGGAAATGAGGTGAAACAGATGGCAGAACTTCTAAAGATTGCGGGGCCGGTTGTTGTCGGCGAAAAGATGTCGGGCGCTAGAATGTACGATGTCGTAAAGGTGGGAAAGGAAAGGCTCATAGGAGAAATCATCAAGCTAAGCGGGGACAGGGCCACAATTCAGGTTTATGAGGACACTTCAGGCCTCAAGCCGGGAGAGCCCATTGAAAACACCGGAATGCCTCTTAGTGTTGAACTCGGGCCCGGACTTCTTCAATCCATTTACGACGGGATACAAAGGCCGCTTCTTGAGATACAGCAAAAGAGCGGAACATTCATCGCAAGGGGAATCGTTGCAACCCCGATTGATAAGAAAAAGAAGTGGGATTTCAAGCCTATTGCAAAAAAGGGAGAAAAGGTAGTTGGTGGAGATGTCATCGGCGAAGTGCAGGAAACAGAGCTTATTGTAAATAAGGTCATGGTGCCTCACGGAGCAAAAGGGGAAATCACAGAAATCAAGAAAGGAAGCTTCACTGTTGAAGAAACGGTCTGCATAATCAAGGATGGCAAGGAAAAGCATGAAGTTTCAATGATGCAGAAGTGGGAAGTGCGAAAGCCGCGCCCTTACGGAGAAAAAATGCCTCCGAACACGCCTCTCATTACAGGGCAGAGAATTCTTGACACATTCTTCCCGATTTCAAAGGGCGGAACTGCGGCAATTCCCGGGCCATTTGGCTCTGGAAAAACGGTGACGCAGCAATCGCTTGCAAAGTACAGCGACGCGCAGGTCATTGTCTACATCGGATGCGGAGAGCGCGGAAATGAAATGACAGAAGTGCTAACGGAATTCCCGGAACTTCTGGACCCTAAAACCAAAAAGCCGCTGATGCAAAGAACCGTACTTATTGCAAACACTTCAAACATGCCGGTCGCTGCAAGGGAAGCTTCGGTATATACCGGAATTACAATAGCGGAATATTACAGGGACATGGGTTACGATGTCGCGCTCATGGCTGATTCAACTTCTAGGTGGGCCGAAGCAATGCGCGAAATTTCAGGAAGAATTGAGGAGATGCCCGGTGAAGAAGGCTACCCGCCATATCTTGCAAGAAGGCTTGCGGAATTTTATGAAAGGGCGGGAAGAATAACCTGCACAGGCGGCCCTCAGAGAAGCGGCTCTATTTCAGTTATTGGAGCGGTCTCGCCGCCCGGAGGAGACATCTCAGAGCCTGTTTCGCAAAACACATTGCGTGTTACGAAAGTGTTCTGGGCGCTTGACGCCAAGCTCGCGCAAAGAAGGCACTTCCCAGCGATAAACTGGCTAAAGAGCTACTCGCTTTATACGGGAACTCTTGATAGCACATACGCAAACACCGTTGCCGCGGATTGGTCAACGAACAGGGCAAAGGCAATGGCACTTTTGCAAAAGGAAGCGGAGCTGCAGGAAATCGTGCAGCTTGTAGGGCCCGATGCGCTGCCTGAAAAGGAACAGGCCGTGCTTGATGCCACAAGAATGATCCGCGAGGACTTCTTGCAGCAATCGGCGTTCAGCGATGTTGATGCATCGGCTTCTCTTCAGAAGCAGTACAGGATGCTCAAAACCATTCTCAAGTTCTATGACCGCGCAGCTGATGCGCTTGATTTGGGAGTGCAGCTAAAAACTGTGTTGGGGCTTAAGGTTCGCGAGGAAATTGCAAGAATGAAGGAAATTCCAGAAGCTGAAGTTCAGAAAAAAATTGACGGAATAATCGGGAGCATCGATTCCGAATTTGATAAAGTGGTAAAGGACTCAAGGGTGAGACAATGATGAAAGAATACCAGACCGTAACAAATGTCGAAGGGCCGCTCGTCTTTGTTGACAGGGTCGAGAACGTCGCATACAACGAAATCGTTGAAGTGAAACTGCCAAATGGCGAGAAGAGGAAAGGGCAGGTTCTCGAAACATCAAAAGGCAAGGCGGTAATACAGATATTTGGCTCAACTACAGGACTTGACGCCGACAAAACCAAGGTCAAATTCCTCGGAGAAACCATGAAGCTTGGCGTCTCCAAAAGCATGCTCGGAAGGGTATTCAACGGGCTTGGAGAGCCGCGCGATAAGGGCGCTCCAATCGTTGCTGAAAAAAGGGTTGATATAATCGGCGCTGCAATAAACCCTGTCGCGCGCAGAAAGCCTGAGGACTTCATACAAACCGGAATCAGCACAATTGACGGGCTTAACACGCTTGTACGCGGACAAAAGCTGCCGATTTTTTCGGGTTCAGGCCTTCCGCACAACGAGCTTGCGGTGCAGATTGCAAGGCAGGCAAAGGTGCGCGCAAAAGGCGAGAGCTTTGCTGTCGTATTCGCGGCTGTTGGAATCACGCATGAGGAAGCGAATTTTTTCATGAAGGATTTCGAGCGCACAGGAGCGCTTGAGAGGAGCGTACTGTTCCTTAATTTGGCTGATGACCCGAGCGTTGAGAGAATAATCACGCCAAGAATGGCACTCACAACCGCCGAGTATCTTGCATTCGAAAAGGACATGCACGTGCTTGTAATAATCACGGACATGACAAACTACTGCGAAGCGCTGCGCGAAATTGCGGGAGCTAGAAAAGAAGTTCCCGGAAGAAGGGGCTACCCAGGATATACATACACTGACCTTGCTTCGCTCTATGAGCGTGCAGGAGTAGTTGAGGGCAAGAAAGGATCTGTAACGCAGTTCCCGATACTTTCAATGCCATCAGATGACATTACTCATCCAATCCCAGACCTTACAGGATACATCACAGAAGGGCAAATAGTTGTTGGAAGGGAACTTCACAGAAAAGGAATATTCCCGCCAATTGATGTTCTCCCGTGCCTCTCAAGGCTTATGAACCTTGGAATCGGCAGCGGAAAGACGCGAGAGGATCACCGCGGAGTAGCAGACCAGCTTTATGCTGCGTACGCACAGGGGCGCGATTTGAGGGCGCTTAGCGCGGTTGTTGGAGAGGAAGCGCTCTCTGAAATCGACAGGAAGTACTTGAAATTCGCGGATGAATTCGAGAAAAGATTCATCAGGCAGGGCAAGGACGAGGACCGCACAATTGAGCAAACGCTTGATTTGGGATGGGAACTTCTCGCAGTGCTCCCTGAAAAGGAACTCAAGAGGGTAAAACTGGACCATATACAGAAATACGGCGCAAAGTTCCGGAAATAAAAGTGATTCCGGCATTGCTTTGCCAGATGCCAAGAAGTGAAAAAAATGGCTGAAGATGTAAAAACAACAAGGCTCGAACTCATTGAGACGCGCAACAGGATTCGCCTGGCGGAGAACGGGCACAAGCTTCTAAAGCAGAAAAGGGACGTGCTAGTGCTCGAATTCTTCAAAATCATGAAGCAGGCACAGGACCAGCGCAACGAACTCAATGCGCGCATGAAGGATGCATTCGAGGCCCTTGCAATGGCGCAGGCATACCACGGAATTCTTGAAGTGGAAAACATCTCGCTCGCGGTGAAGAAGGCCCCGAACATTGAAGTTGAATCCAAAAACGTGATGGGAGTGCATATCCCGCACATCAAGGGGGAATATGTTTCCAAAACACTTGAAGCGCGCGGGTATTCAATACAGGGAAGCTCGGCAAAAATCGATGAAGCTGCGGGCGCTTTTGAGAAGAGCCTTGAAATTATAATAAAGCTTGCGGAAACCGAGAACGGGCTTAAAAAACTTATAAAAGAAATCGAAAAAACCAAGAGGCGCGTGAACGCACTTGATTACATCATGATTCCATCGCTTAAGAGCACCGCAAAATACATCATAATGCGCCTTGAGGAAATGGAAAGGGAACAGTTCATTTCGCTAAAGACGATTAAGGCGAAGCTGGAAAAGGAAACGGCGTAAAATTCTGAAAATAAATAAAGCTATTTCTCAATCGGGATTGTTTTCCCTGACCAGACAATGAGCAATTTGCACCCTTCTTTGGAGAATGGCCTGTGCAAATCCCCGGTTTTGTTTATGAAAAAATCTCCCGGGTTATGGACTCCTTTTTCATCCTCTATTGAGCCCTCAAGAACATAAACCCATTCCCAATCGCCGTGGTAATGCCCTGGGTCAACAAACCCTTTTGGTATGTCCAGCAAATCAATCTGCACATTCCTTTTTTCATCCCTTGAAAGAGGCAGTATTCTAATGCCCTCACGCAGGTCTTTCCACTCTTGCATGAAATGGAAGGATTCCAAAAAATTCATAAAACAGTGCAAATATATCTATTTCGTCAATCAACGAATATAGCAAGAATTATATATTGCCTACCACACTATATAGTGTGGCAGGTCACATGGTGATTTTGTGGCTTACCTATTAGAAAAGGAACGGACATACTTTGGCAAAAAAGAATTTATTGAGGTAACGGTTTATGCCGTGCCAGAGAGTGTTTATTTCCCCCAAGGATTGAAGTATTCGTTGAATTACATTAGAGGCGGAGAATGCATTTTAAGATATGACAATGAAAAGGGAAAAAGCCACCACGTGCATTTTGAAGGAAAAGAATTAAACGTGGAATTTCCGGGAATGGAGGAGCTCAAAAAGGAATTCGGGGACAAAGTGGCAAAAATAAGGGGTGATTTTCATGAAAGCGAGGAACGTAACAATAAGGATTAGCAGCATGGATGAAACATTGGACAGGTTTGCCGGTGTTTATGAAAGGGCTAGCCGCGGGGAAAAAGTTGTGCCGCAGGAAATTCTCTCTTTTGAAACCCCGGAACTCATGCGCGAGATGCTAACCAAAGAGAGGCTGCGTACACTTAAAACAATCCGCGAAAAGGAGCCCAAGACCATTTACGCGCTTGCAAAAATGCTGCAAAGGCCGTATTCAAATGTCTTCAACGACGTCAAAAAGCTCGCGGAGATGGGGCTTATTGATTTGCGAAAAGAGAATGGCACGGCGCAGCCGAGGGCAAAATACGACCGACTCAATATCACAATACCGATTTGAATTCTTGAAGCATTTTTGGCATCAGTTTTTTTCCGAAACCTTCCATAGCAAATCAAAGTATTTCCTGTAAGCGTCAGCGATGTCCTTGTTCACCATCACAAAGCAGAGCGGGTAATCGCCTTTCCAGATGACATTCACCACACGGTCGCCGTAGATGTTTATTACCGCAGGATTGTCAATGTATGATGGCAAAAACCTTGATTCGGCATGATGTTTTCTGATGGACATTGGAAGAGTTCTTGCCGCGGCCTTGTAGAGGATTCGCAGCCTGATTTTGAGATCTTTGCGCTCCTTGTTCCACTTCTCAAAAAACAATGGCATCACACGGTCCTCGCGCGCAATCGCCCCAATCATCAAATGCTCGCCCTTTGAGTGTTTTAGAACGTCCCTGCGCATTGCCTTGAAGCCCTCAACGCCTTGCAGAATGTACGCTTCCGCAGTGGGCTTTGTTTCCCTGTACTTGTTCAATTCCGGAATGTGCTTTTTCATTTTGGCGATTTTTTCCTCCGCCTGCTTTTTTTCTTCCTCAAGAACATCAAGAATTTTTTCAGAAGAAGTTGCCTCGAAAAATGTTATTGTCCCCTTTTTCACAAAGCTAACAAGACCTTTTTCTGAGAGCCGGTTGAGGCCTTCGTACACGCGCGAGCGGTGAAGGCCGCACTCACGCACTATTTTTCCGGAAGGCGCGGAGCCAAGGCTTAGAAGCGCCGCGTAAATCTTCACTTCGTTTTGTGTGAGGCCAAGCTCTTGCAAAAAACTAAAATCCATGCAATGAATATGCCCACTTGAGGATTTAAACCTTGCTTATGTCCTCCTTAAACAGGAAGACACACATATTTGAATAGCCGGCAAAGAAAGTATTTCACATGCCTTTTGTTGAACTCTTGCAGAATGCAATGACACTGAACCCGCAATTCTTCATAGACCTCGTAATGAACAACCTGCTGTGGGTCTTCATGCTGTTTGCCGCAGGGTATTTCTTTTCCGGCGGCAAAAAGCCACTTGCAAGAGGGCTAGTATTTTACCTAATGGTAATGACTTCGATGGACATATTCAAACTCATGGGATTTTCCATATTCACGGCCACGGGAATTGCCCTACTATATTTCCTGAGAATGCCAGTACTCCTGCTTCTCGAAAAAACCAGAGGAATGGGAAAATACATGTCACTTGCCTGGACTCTGACATTCTACGCAGTAATTGCAGTTGTGGCTTTTGGAGGATAAAGAATGTATCTTAAGATTGCAGTGGAGAGCATTTTTTGGACATTCATCCTTCAAATGTTCTTCTTTTTCATAAGTTCAACTTCTGGAACAATGTTCAAAGGAATCACGTTCACGCTCTTTGGCTTTCTGATCATTTATTTTTCCATGTTCATGGTTTTGGTCAGCCTGAAATACTAATAAGTGAGAAATTTACAAAAATAGATGAACTACTCCCTCGCCACTTTTATCACATCTTCAATCTGAATATCCTCGACATTTTCAAGAATTTCACGAACCTTTATGCGCATCAGGTGCTCTGAGTCGCCTCCGCCGCATATTACTTCCTCTTTTTTTGCAGCGCGCTTGTCAATGAAGGTTAGGATTCCATAAATCGAAATCGGGGGAACTCCGCCGATTCTATAGCCGGTTGCGTTGTAAACTTCGTCCGGCTCAGCTAGGCGCACATCCTTTACATCCAGAAGCGCCTTCATTTTTTCAAAATCCACCTTGTCGTTTCCGAGCAAAATCACGAGCAATGGCTCGCGGTTCGAATCCATTAGGACAATGGATTTTGCAATTGCGCCCTCTTCAAGCCCCATTTCCTGAGCGGCTTTTGTTGCGGTCTGAACCTCGCGCGAGGTAGCAAATACTTTTGCAGTAAGCTTGTTTGCGGAAATGAAATCTTCGAGCATTGCGTTCACTGTTTTGGTTTTATGCGCAATATTTTATCATCTTGGGACATTGGCGAACCCCTTCCATCAGTATTGTTTGTGGCAAAGTAAATATAACCATCCGGACCCTGCACGATATCACGTATCCTTCCAAAGCCATCTAGCAGCTTTTCATCGCTTGCTAAAGCGCTTCCATCAAAACGCGCAATACGAATTTGTTCTCCCCGAAGCCCGCCATAAAGAAAAGCGTTCTGGAAAGAAAGCACAGTACCTGAATAGAATGCCGCGCCTGAGGGAGCCATTGTCCAATCGGCAAAGCACACTACTGCCTCTTTGAACTCTGCGGATGTTTCCCCTTGCGAGCAGAGCTTTGTTGGCCAGCCATAATTTGCCCCTTTGAGAATAATATTCACTTCATCATGTAGGCTTGGGCCATGCTCGGTTGCAACCAGCATGCCACTCTGCGGGTGCCAGTCAAACCCCTGCGGATTTCTATGCCCGTAAGAGTATACTGCATTCCTGAAAGGATTATCTTGGGGAATTGTTCCGTCGCTATTTATGCGCAGGATTTTTCCCGCAATTGAAGTTTTATCCTGAGAAAGCGAGGTTGTGCCAGCGTCCCCGGTTGAAATGTAGAGCTTTGCATCGGGGCCGAATTTTATTCTACCGCCATCGTGATAGACATTTCCCGGAATTTTTTCAAGCAGCGGCAATTCATCCAAGAGAGCATTTTCACGCAGGGTAAAGCGCGAAACACGGTTGTATAGCTGCGCGCCTTCGGAGTAAGTATAGTATAAGTAAATGTGATTATTTTTGGAAAAATCAGGGTCGATTGCAAGTCCCTGCAATCCGCTCTCACCTAAATGAACTACACCTTCTATTTCGTGCACTTCACTTCCCTGCAGAATTTTGAGCTTTCCTGCGCGCTCGGTAAAAATCATTTTTCCATCAGGAAGAAAAGCAATTGCCCAAGGAATCTGCAAATCCTGCGCAACTATTTCTGTTTCAAAGCCCTGAACAGGAATTGGGGCATTTGAATCTTCCGGGGCATCGGGGCTGAAAGCTGCGCAGCCTGAGAGTATAATTAGCGCAAGAATCGGAAAAAGCGAAAACACTGGAATATTGTTTATGTGCATGCTAATTATTCGAGTGTTATTGTTTTTAATTGTTCTTGAAAATTTTCAGTATACGAGTTCTTTTTTCTTTCCCCTAATAGCAAGCTCGATTTTTCCGAACTCCTGCGCCGAAAGCCTGTAGAGCGAACTTGAGCCTTTCAGCGGGGATTCTAGCTGCACCTTGTATCGCAGCGGCTTTGCAACCAAATCCACCGCAGGGACATCCACGGGCTTTAGGCGAATCTGAAATGGCCTTGACTCCGCCCAGCCACGAAAAGCGTTTTCCCCATGCCCCGCAGCCTCGAAAATTCCAGCAACAAGGCCGCTGCTAAAGTAAACAATTTTATCCCCTTTGGAAATGAGCTCGCGCTCCTTTTCTGAGGCAAAGCCTATGAATTCGAGTGTTTTGCGGTAATCTTCCCATGGGTGGTTGCAGAGCAGCAGATTCATTTTAACCAGAACTTAAAAATTTTTTGAATTCAGGAAAATTCAGCCGATCATTTTTCCGGGAACGCCAAAACCATCGCCTGTGATGCGCGACTTTTTCCTCTCTTCTAATGAATCCTGAAGCTTTGCAAGGATTTTCTTTCCCTTCGCCTCATTTACAATTGAAACCACTTCATGCCGAGGCACAGGAGCGCCTGCAACCGGAACCGGCGAATAATCAACCAAAACAAATGAGCCCTCTTTCACATCATTTGCAATTACCGGGCTGACGCGGAAAATAATCAGGTTCTCATCCCACATCTCAAGAAGCGCGTGCGTAACGGTATCTGAGGATTTCGAGCCCTTGTCTTCGGGGGAAATGACTTCGAGGATTTTGCCGAGATGGAACATAAAATATTACCTAGACCCAATATTTTATTTAGACATATGCCGTATCTGGGCAATTCTTGCGTCAATTTCCCCAATACGGATAATCGCATCCATGCCTTTCTCCGTTTTTCCGGATATACTAACACGTTCTTTTTCCAACAATTTTATTTGGTCACCGGCAAATTCCCTGCGCTTAATAGGAGGGAGCCTTAGCATAACAGTCATAAACTTATCAAACCGAGTAAGTGCTTGATCACGGTGCTCTGCAAGAGTTAAGGAAACTTCTTTTCTAGTGAAGCCTTTTTTCAGCAGATGCTTTGCAGCCTTTCTATGGGCGCTTTGAAGAGCTGGCAAAAGATGTTTCATGATTACCAGATTTAATATAATTTAGGTTATTAATAACCCAATCTATTTGCCAATCTTAGAAAGCAGGAGCTAGATTCCCGCTTCCTTCCTCAGCACATCCACCATATCCGTCTTCTCCCATGTGAATTCAGGGTCATTGCGCCCGAAATGGCCATATGCGGCAGTTTTTCTGAAAATCGGCCTTTTGAGATCTAAATGCTTTATTATCCCCGCCGGCTTGAAGTTGAAAACCTTATTCACAATCTGCTCAAGCTTCTCATCGGAAAGCTTTCCAGTGCCAAAAGTGTTTATGTAAACTGAAACTGGGTCGGCTACTCCGATTGCGTATGCAACCTGTATCTCGCAGCGCTCAGCTAGCCCAGCCGCAACAACATTCTTTGCAACATAGCGCCCGAAATATGCGGCTGAACGGTCAACTTTACTAGGGTCTTTGCCTGAAAATGACCCTCCGCCGTGATGCCCAACGCCGCCGTAGGTGTCAACTATAATTTTTCTTCCAGTAAGGCCTGAATCTCCTACCGGCCCTCCGATTACAAACCTTCCGGTTGGGTTAATCAGGTATTTTGTATCCGAATCCACCCACTTGCCGCACACGGGCTTTATCACTTTCTCAATTACCGTGCGCTCGATTTCCTCGTGCG
>DATDXA010000051.1:0-6529 GCA_035289485.1 archaeon
CCCATTACCGGAAGTGCGCATTTGCTTTCCTGAAAAATGCGTTGCAAAAAGGTGGGAAACCGAATTCAATCCGCTTAACTTCGATTAGCGCGTTATTCAGTAAGTACGTTTACAATACGCAAATTCTCCTAAATACGCGCAAAATTAGTGGGGTTAGAACCGTCAAGCCTATCGAGTCCCAGCAGGGACGAAGATAGGGTGCGCACCCAACAGACGCAACTGTTGAGCCGCACCGGCAATGAGGTCTGCTTTGGTTTAAATCCTGAAAATGGGCTAAATAGGTGTGGTGTATATGGCGCAAAATGATCTTGGGCTCATGAAAAGGGACGATAACCCTTTTGTTGAAAAGTTCGAATCCTTTTTCAAGAACAGGTGCATGAAAGAAATCGAGCACCTTGTGGCGGAGTACCCGGCCAAAAGAAGCCTCATGATTGATTTTCGCGAAATCGAGCACTACGATTTCGGGCTGGCTGATGAGCTGCTTGCAAACCCCGATGTGTGCTTAGAGGCCGCGAACGAGGCAATAAAAAGAATCGATGTCCCGCGCCTTGGAGTGGATGACAAGAGCTTTGAGCCGCACATCCGCGTATTTAACCTCCCGCTTGAAAAGCAGCCGATTCTGCGTGACATTAGCGCAGCGCACATCGGAAAACTAATTTCAGTTGAAGGGCTTGCAAGGCTTGTAACGGATGTGCTGCCGCGCCTCAAATACGCCACTTGGAAGTGCACAAGATGCGAAGCTGCGTACAAGGTTCCGCAGACAAAAAACCAGACAAGAACGCCAACAATGTGCAGCGAGTGCAAAAACCGAACCTTTATTTTGGAAGAAGAGACAAGCGAATTCGATGATTATCAAAAAATACAGGTGCAAGAGCCTCTTGAACTCATGAAAGGAAGCGAGCAGGCAACAAGCCTTGACATTTATGTGACCGATGATTTGGTAAACCAGATACGCCCAGGGGACCGCACAAAAGTTACGGGAATTGTAAGGCTAATGCCCCCCAAGGAGAAAAAAGTTATTTATGGAAGATATTTAGAGGCACTGCATGTTGAGGAAACCGCAAAAGAATTTGAGGAAGTTGTGATACTCCCAGAAGAGGAAGTGGAAATCAAAAAGCTTGCATCGCGCGAGGATGTTTATGATTTACTTGTGCAGAGCATTGCGCCGCACATTTACGGGCATGAAATAATGAAGGAAGCCATTGCAATGCAGCTCTTTGGAGGAGTGAAAAAAAACCTTCCAAACGACCAGCACATCCGCGGAAACATCCATGTTCTCCTTGTGGGAGACCCTGGAATGGCAAAGTGCGTTTCGGGAGAGACGAAAATACTTCTTGCGGACGGAACATCTAGAAGAATGGACAGGCTTGTGGAAGAGTTCCTTGCAAAAGAGGAAAACGTAAAACTGGATGACGGCGTTTACTCGCAGGCTCACGGGAGCATACCTCTGATGGATGGCAATGGCAAGCTTAAGGACGGGCAAATTGTCAGGGCAATTCGCAGAAAGCCCGTGGAAATGTTTGAAATAACAACGAAGAGCGGGAAGAAAATAAAGGTCACGCACACGCACCCGTTCTTTATCCCGTATCACGGAAAAATAAAGGCAGTGAGGGCGCAATACCTTGACACGAATGATTTTGTTGCAATCCCAAGAAAACTTGAGCTCAAAACCGAAATGCAGCGGATGGAAAAGCCAGAAATTGGCAAAACCAACGCGATTCACATCAGGGTGCCGAAATTTCTCAATGAAGAAGTGGCAAGGTTCATGGGATATTTCTGCGCCGAAGGCTATTCGAGGGAATCCGAATCAACGATTGAGCTGAAATTCACGAATTCGGACAAGGAAGTTTTGTATGACTTTTCACAGATATCCGAAAAGGAATTCGGAATAAAACCGCATTATGGGGAAAGGGAAGGGAGCACGGAAGTAATTGTGAGCGGGGTTGAACTCGGAAGCCTGCTCGAAAAAAACGCCCCGAATTTGCTCAAAAGTTCCTTCCACAAGGCGGTGCCGGAAAAAATACTCAAAAGCCCGCTTGAAGTGAAAAGGCAGTTCCTGCGCGGGTATTTCGAGGGCGAGGGGCATGTTCGGGCTGATGAGCGCATGATAGAGGCGGTGACTGCAAGCAGGGAGCTTGCTGAAAGCGTGCAGCAAATGCTCCTGGAATTTGGAATTATAGGGTTTGTTGAAGAGGGAGAGAGGTACGCGGCAAATACCGAGAAAAAAATCCGCAGGATATACCAAAGAATAAGGATTGGGGGGAAATTTGCAGTAAAATTCGCAAAAGAAATAGGATTTATAACCAAGAGGAAGAGCGAGGCGCTAAGAAAATTTGTGCTTAATGCAAAGAAGGAAAACACAAACACCGATGTCGTGCCGGGCATTTCAGAAGAACTTAAAAAAGCGAGGAAATCACTTGGACTGAGCCAGTTTAAAATGGGGGTTCCAAGAACAACTTACCAGCATCTTGAACGGGGCGATAGGAATCCGAGCAGGGAAACGCTGCAAAAAATAGCGCTGGGGCTTTTGGAGAAAATGGAGAAACAAAATAGTTATGATGCGGGCGTGCAGGAATCAGTGCTCAACATACACAAACAGGCATTCTCCGACCTTTTCTGGGACAGGATAGAGACAATACGCAAAATTCCAAATGAAGAGTGGATATATGATGTTGAAGCGGAGCAGTTCCACAATTTCATTTCAAATGGGATAATTTCGCACAACTCCGCGATTTTGCGCGCAACCGATTCAATCGCGCCAAAATCCATTTACGTTGCGGGAAAAACAACTAGCGGAGCGGGAATATCTGCAAGCGCAGTAAAGGATGAATTTGGAGAAGGCGGCTGGACATTAAAGGCAGGAGCGCTTGTGCTCGCATCCGGCGGAATGGCAATGGTTGATGAATTTGATAAAATGGAAACCGAGGACCGCAGTGCCATGCACGAAGCGCTTGAGCAGCAGAGAATTTCCGTTGCAAAGGCGGGAATCGTTGCAACGTTCAAGACCGAAACAAGCGTACTTGCGGCGGCAAACCCGAAATATTCAAGGTTTGACCCCTACACCCCATTTATTGAGCAGATTAATTTGCCACCCACACTTATCAGCAGGTTTGATTTATTTTTCATGATAAAGGATGTTCTTGACAGGACCAAGGACGCTGAAATCGCAGGGCACATACTAAAGAGCCACAAAGCAGGAGAGATGATGCTCCAGCGCGAGAAGAAAGGGATAAATTCGAAAAATCAGGAGCTTGAGGAAATCAAGGAACTCATAACCCCGAAAATTTCAGGGGACATGCTCAAGAAATACATATCATACGCAAGGCAGAATATTTTTCCGATACTTTCAAACGAGGCAATGTCTGAAATTCAGGAATTTTATATTACTCTCAGGGACCAGGGAAGAAAAGAGGGAGCTTACGCGGCAACGCACAGGCAGCTTGAAGGATTAATCAGGCTCTCGGAAGCTTCGGCGCGCGTTAGGCTCTGCGATGTAGTGGAGAGGCAGGATGTTGAGCGCTCGATTCGGCTCGTGAAAACTTCCCTGCAGGACATGGTAACGGACCCTGAAACCGGAAAGATTGACATTGATATTATTACGAGCGGGCAGACGCACACAACGCTCACGAATCTCAAGAACATTTTGAAAATCATAAAGGAGAAATCGCAGGAAGTTGACATGGTGCCGATGGAGGAAATAATCACCGAAGGGAAGGCGCTTGGAATAGAATCTGACAAGGTGCGCGATTTGATTGCAAAGCTGCAGAAGAGCGGGGACATCTATTTCCCCAAATATGGGTTTGTGAAGTCGACGTGAATTAATACGCTGCCGGCAGCGTCCCCCGCGGATTATAAAACTTTACAGCACCTAATTCTGCAATGGGAATAAAGGAAAACTACGCCTCGCTCCAGAAGGAAATCGCGCAGGCGTGCGTGAAGGTTCGCAGAAACCCAAAAGAGATTACAATTGTTGCGGTTTCCAAAGGGCGCACGGTTTTACAAATACGCGAAGCGGTTTCTTTGGGGCTAACTGATATCGGCGAGAGCAAGGTTCAGGAACTCGAGGAAAAATATCCTGACCTAAAAGAGCTCGGAGCGGACATCCACCTCATCGGGCATCTGCAGGGAAATAAGGTGAAGAAAGCCGTGGAAATGTCCGATTATATCCACTCGGTTGATTCTCTCACGCTCTTGCGAAAAATCCACTACGCGGCGCTTGACATGAACAAGGTGCAGAACATCTTTTTGCAGGTGAATACTTCCGGAGAAGCGCAGAAATCGGGGATGAAACCGCAGGAAGTCGAGGCGCTTCTAACAACCCTTAAGAACCTCCCGTACGGGAACGTCAAATTCATCGGGCTAATGACCATTGCTCCGCTAACAGAGGACATGGAAAAGTGCCGCGAATGCTTCCAGGCGCTTTATGATGTGAAAGAGCACCTGAATTTGCACCACCTCAGCATGGGAATGAGCAATGATTTCAAAGTTGCAATCGAGGAAGGCGCAACGGTGCTACGGATTGGAAGGAAAATATTTGGGGAGATGGAATGGGAAATCCGCAGAAATTTCAACGGATGAAGAGGTCTTTAAGCAAAATAATAAGTTGACTTTGAAAATGATATAAGATTGCTTTAAATTCAGTTAAAAGTTTATAACTTAATAATGCGCGAACCGAGAAAACCAAGAAAAAGTAACCAAATCGCCTCAGCCGAACAGAGAGAACTTTTAAGAAAAGCCCACGCCCAAATACTCACCCCTCTTGTGCGTAAACAAGCTGACAGATTAGCTGGAGTCAGAAGGAAAAAATACGACCATTCTGATAGGATATGGAGTGACTCTGAAATATTAAAAGCTAGATTATGGTTTATGTCAGAAAGAGTGGAGTATTTGCCTGAAGGTGTCCCTTACAAGATTTCTGGCCATAAAGAAGTAGTGATACGAGGCGGCACATTTGTTGGTGGACTCAACCAGCCACTTATAGTAGTTTCTGACAGACTTACAGAAGTAGAGAGGAAAACTGTTGCAAGGCATGAATATGTTGAATGGCAAAGATTCCAAGGAACTGATGAATCTGCAGGCCATAATACAGCAAAAAGAATGGACAACCCAAGACTCCGAAAAGCTATTCGGCGAAAACTTGATGTAAAGCGAAACCCAGCACCATAATAAGTTGCCCTCGCAGAGCAACCTATTTATTCTCTGATTGCATTAATTGTCGCATGAACCACAAGCTCATGGCGCAGCTTCTTGTGCTATTTGTTGTCACGCAATCAATTGGCCTCTTTGCCGGAAATTACCTTGTAAAGGAGCAGATTGCAGTTACAATAGTAAACGATGACAAGGAATCGGTGGACAACAGCTTAGGGCTAATTGCATGGATTTTGGGAACAACTGTTGTGCTGCTCGCGCTGATTGCCTTCGCTCCGGCTTGGCTGTTTTCAATAGTTATTAAGGCAGTTGAATCGCTTGCAATATTTTCAACCGCAATCATCGTGATTGCGCCGGCTGAGCCATCTGAAATAATCGGGTACGGAGCGGCACTTTTGCTTGTTGCGCTGCGCATAATATTTAGCAAAAACCTCTGGCTGAGAAATATATCAAGCATCGTTGCAACCGCGGGAGCGGGGGCTTTAATCGGCGCAAGCCTTGGAGTGCTTCCGATACTTGTGTTTCTCATACTCCTCTCAGCGTATGATTTCATCGCGGTGTTCAAGACAAAGCACATGGTAAAGCTAGCAAAAGGGCTCACGGGAAAAAATCTTTCATTCACTTTCGCGCTTCCGACCAAGGAGCACCAATTTGAACTTGGCACGGGAGACATGGTTGTGCCGCTTGTGTTTTCAGTCGGGCTTCTTGCGCAGGCTCAGGGAGCATTTCCATTTCCGCATTATCTTTTTCCATCAACCGCAATCCTTGTCGCCTCACTTGCAGGGCTTGTGATTACACTTGATTACGCCTCAAAGCACAAGGGAACACCGCTCCCTGCACTGCCGCTTCAGGCAGCGCTCATGGTGGTTGTTTTTATTGTGCTGAAATTGGGCGGATTTTGATTGGAAAATACTTGGATTCAGAAGTGAACGCCCTTAAGAGCGGCAAACCCATAATACGCCGCAACTCCGAGCGCAATGTATCTGAATGTTTTGCCAAGAAGCGCCGCTATGAAGAATTTTTTCGGATTGTACTTGATGAACCCTGCTGTGACTCCTATAATATCAAATGGAAATGGAACAAGCGCCATCATGAAAATGAATGCCATTCCCTTCTGCTCAAGTTTCCCGCGGATTTCCTTAATCTGCGTGAACTCCTTCTCGCGTATTTTTTCCGCGGTTTCAACCCCCAAAAGCCCCGCAATATAGGCGCTCATCTCCCCGATTCCTGCGCCAACTCCCACAACGGAGCAGAGGATAATGACATTAAGCAGGCTATCTGACTGTGCGTTGATTGCAATCACAAGAAGGTCGATTGGAAGAGGAAGAAACACGGTCGCGTTTGCGATAATTGAAGCTATGAAAATCCCAAGAAGCCCATA
>DATDXA010000052.1:0-13418 GCA_035289485.1 archaeon
GGCAAGGTGAATGTGACCGATGAAGGAACAACCCCTCCTGCGCACTACAACGCAACTGTGAGCAACGGAGCAGTCACACAAGTTTCCACTGGCGATGCGCAGAACCCGAAATATACTGTGGTTGTTTCCGCATCTGCGAGCGCGGCGATTAAAGCATCATCCGACCCGCTAAAGGAAGCTTTGAAGCAATACAAGAACGGGCAGGTAACGGTTACTACAAATGACATCATTGCGAACCTGCAGCTGTTTGTGTTCAAGTTCTTTATCTGAGAAAGTTTAATCCTTTGGGATTGCCCGTTGATCTTTTAATTGACGCAACCTAGCCTTATGAAAAGTCTTCTTACTAGTATCTTCATCTCTGACAAGCCTTAACGGGTCAGAACTCGCCCCTCTTGCATCGATTATTTCATCAAATAGCAGCCTGCGCACATCTTTCAAAAACCTAAATTGCCGCTCATAAGATTCACGAAAATCGCGTTTATCAGCAGGGCTGGATTTTTTCCACTTCTGCCGGAGAGCATGAAGTTTGAGTTCAATCTTTTTTTTATCAGAGATAGCTATCTTTAGATCATAAACACTAGCGCCAGGATTGAATTCTTTCCAGCCGCGCATTTGCAGAAGTCTTTCACGAGCAGCCTTAGAAATTTTTAGAGGAATCCTTCGCGCCATAAAGCATAAGTGAATTCCTTTATTGATAAATATTAGCATTAGCCCCGCCCGGATTCGAACCGGGGTATTCAGGTCCAAAGCCTGACATCCTTGGCCACTAGACGACGGGGCTGTATCTTGCCTTCTACTCTTGCCCTCTTTCTTTTTCCCCAGGCTTTTTCTTTCTCTGCAAGGAGAAAGAAAAAGGCTGCTAGGCGACGGGGCTAAATTGCACTTAATTATGTGCTGCGCATAAGGTTTTTAACGCAAAGCAGCAATGCTAGCTATAGCACTTGAAAGGGTTTTTATGCAAGCAAAACTTTCAGGCCCACTGCCAGGGTCATTTTTTGGCAAGGTCGTGCTCGAACCATCTTCCATATCGCTACTCGCTTCAAATCTTCTTGTAATAGCACTTGCGGTGCTGCAGAACTGGAGCATTCTAACAATCATGCTCATTTACTGGATGCAGAGCGTAACAATTGGGATTTTCACATTTGCAAAGATTATGCTCATGAGAAACTACTCTAACGAAACGGTTTACATAAACGGCAAGCCCACAGAGCTCGCCGGCATGGGCTTTTTGGCTGGAAAAATTTTCATGGCAGGATTTTTTGCGGTTCATTACGGGACGTTCCATTTGGTGTACCTTGTATTTATGCTCGGGTTTGCATTCTCAACGCCCGAATTTGGCGGGCCTGCCACAGGAATAGATTTTACAGGCGCATTCGCAACAGGGCTTTTATTCTTTCTAAACCACCTTTTCTCATTTGTGCAAAACTACAGGCGCGACATCAATTATTCAAGCGGGGTAAGCGACATTGGCGCAACATTCATGGCGCCATACGCGAGAATTATACCAATGCACCTGACAATCATTTTCGGCTTTGGCTTCTCATTCATTTTTCCAGGGAGCATATTCCCGCTCGTGCTTTTCATGCTGCTAAAAACATATGCAGACCTTGCAACCCATTCAAATAAGCACTTTGTTGGAAACAGCACAGCAAGCCAATAAAATGGCAATATTGGCTGTTTTAGGCATTGCCGCTTCACAGCCTTTAAAAGAGTTTGCGAGTAGAATTCACTTTTAGCAAAGCCTGTTTTAAGGCTAAATTAAATTTGGAAGAGTGGCGCAGCCTGGTAGCGCACATGACTGATAACATCAGTAAAATGCAGTATGTCAGCAATCATGTGGTCGCAGGTTCAAATCCTGCCTCTTCCATTTTACTACGACAGATAAGAGTTAATCGCCCCCATCAATTTTTTCTGCTTATCCAAGCCGATGAATCCGATTCGCTCATAAAATTTTATGAGGTTTTGTTTTCCGCTTATTTTTAATTCATAGTATTTTTCCTTGTAAGGGCCATGAAATTTGCATTCAATCTCAAAACACTTCAGCAGCTCAATCAATTCGAGCACGCCGTTCTTGTTTATCAGCATCATGCTTATCACTCGGTCTAGGTTTTTTCCATGAGGACTGAACACGACACTTCCCTCATCATCAAAGAAAGCCCGAAGGTAGCTAGCCTTGGCATTAGCATCCCCTGTTTTGACAAAATATGGAACTTCCCAGTCTATTGAGTAAAACTTTATGCCTCGAAGGAATTTTTTGACGCCTTTATTTGCAAACCCGGCACAATAAAGCCCTGGTTGCTTACAAGTCCGCCAAGGCTTTACTTTAAACAATTTCAGTGCAACATCAGAAAACTCGAATATTAAATGCAAATTCTGATTAGCGTAGGAAAATGTATTGGTATTTTTGGGCTGGCAACCGTCCGCCTGCACATGCGCAATGAATTTTGCCAAGTTTTCACAAAAACCCGCACCGGCCTGATGTTCTATCGGATAATATTCTTCGACGGACTTCACACGAATTTTTTCTTTTGGCTGTTTCAGAAAGGTATGTATTATTCCATTTCTAATATCAGTTCTGTGTAAATTTTTGACACGCTTTATTTCCCTTATTCTGGCGAAATAAGTAGCCCTTTCATCAATCAGGCTGGATGCCGCAAATCCGCCTTTTCTTGCACCCCAATTCAGCGGCATCTCTTTTTCTATGAATTTCTTAAATTCATTCGCGCTTTCATCGACAGATATGAGTTTTTGGAAAGTTGACAATCTGATATTGTTCTTTTCTGAAAAATAATCTCTCGCAGTGGTTTTTGAAACCTTGATTAGCCGCCCGAATGCAGTAATGCCAAGTGAGTGTCTCTGCATAAAATTTGCCAACAGTTCCCTCTGCTTCCCTTTCTGGAAAACGAGCCTTTTGTCCTCTATTCTCCCACCACAACAAGAACGGTTTTCCGGCTTAAAAGGAAACTGGGGGAGTTCGGTGCCGGTGCGCATTAAAACCACCACGCGAAAGAAATTCCTAGGAAAAAGCCGATTGTGCAGTTGAGAACAAAATCGGCTTGCTTTGGAAAACCAAAGAATTCCAGAATCGCAACGGAGTAAATAATTCCTGCTCCAAGCAAAATGATTGAGAGAGGATTCATTTTGAATCCTCCTTCATGTTCGCGAGTATTTGTGCGAATGTCCTGCCTTCTGCAAAAGGGCTTCCCCTCTGCGTTACTTTAGTTTGATAATGAAAACTCATTCCAATCACCTCCAGCGCGGAAAACGAGTTTTTCCTAAAAAAAGCCGGTTACGGGCTTTGGGCGTATTAAATCCCTACAGCCCAAGCGACCCTTCCCAAGAAGGGGAAGGGTTTAAACGCACAAAGACCGAGGCTTTTGGAAAAACTCGGGGCTGGAGGTGGAAGGAGTTTCCATAGTTTAATGACCGGCACCTTAATAGAACCAAAAACCTATTTAATCGGAAGAATTACAATGGTTACATGTTCTCTGTTTGTGTGCCCGTTTATAGGGAGGAGGGCGCAATGCGCTTCATTGCGGATGAAATAAGAAAACAAGGCATCTGGAAGGAAAACAAGGACAAGGAACTCATCTTCTGCATAAATGGAACAGGGGAACCTGGTTATGACAACAGCGTCAAGATTGCTGAAGAATTAGCTAAGGAGGATCCGGCCATTAAGGTCATCACACTTCAAGAAAAAGGAAAAAACTACGCTTGCAATGAATTGGTAAGAAGAAGCCGCAAAGACTCTGAAGTGCTGTTTTTCATCGATGCCGATGTAAAGTTAAGAGAAGGAACATTAGATGCACTTAACAGAGCCCTTATTGGAAACCCTAGGCTTGCGGCAGCCGGAGCCATATCAGTTTTTGCAAAAGAGCCTACAAAAAAACATGAGTTTCTGAAAAGGCGCATTATGGATTCCAAGAATGATCCGGCTAGCTCGACACAGAGGGTAATAAACGGCAGATGTTATGCAATCAGGAAAAGCGAGGCAGAAAAAATAAGAATGCCAAAGGACCAGCGAATCCATGAAGACGATTTTTTAACCCTAAAATTATGGGACAGGTTCAGGGTAGTCAAGGAAGCGGTTGTTTATTCCCATGCCCCGAATGTGGCAGACGCCCTTAGACTCCAGAGAAGAACAGAAGTGTCAAGCACCCTGCTTAGAAGAAATTATCCTAAACTAGCCCCAATACTTGATGGCCTCATAAGCACACCCGTGCCGTTCAAAGGAAGACAAATAAGACGGGTTATGAAAACTGGAGTAAGTATGTTCAGGAAAGTTTCAGGGAAAGTGGCGTTAATGCATGGTGTTGATACCTGGCCGAAAATGAAATCCACAAAACGCCCGTGGAAATAACCCTAAATTTCTTCCCACACCTCAACAAAGTTATCCACCATCTCATCTAGGAAACTTCTGCGGTAATCAACAAGCAGCGTTGCAACGCGGTCCTTGTCTGCGACCTTGAAATAAGTCCTTCTCCCGCGCTTCGCCTTCTCAACTATTCCGCTCTCTGAGAGCTTGTCAAGATGCCATGAAGTTGTAGAAGGGCTCAGGGCAACGCCTGAGGAAATGGTTGTGTTGGTTGCAAAGCGCTTTTGCGTGAGAAACACAATAATTTTTCTCATGCTCTCCTGCCGCAGAAGCGACATAAGCTCCGTGTCCTCAAAATCCTGCCTCACAAGGTAGTAGCGCATGAACTTTGTTTCCTTCTCGGTTTTGAGAAGGTGGCGCTTTACCAAAAAATCCAGGTGGTATTGCAGAGCGCCCGTTGCGATTCCAACACGCCTCTGAAGCTCGCGAAAATGAAGGCCGGGATTGCGCTTTATGGTGTTGTAGATTTTTTTCCGGATATCAAGCTGCAGCGCAGACTCAAGCACGTCATCCATTGCCACCACTAGTTCGCGTTTTCCTTTTCGAAAAACCTGCTCCAGGATTTACGGTAGAAAAGCGCGACGAGAAGCGAGAGCAATATCCCAAGCTCGAAAATGTTCTCAACGGAATCCGATATGAAGTTGCCAGGCGAATAATAAATATCAATAATCTTCACGGCCCACTTTAGCGTGAAAAGCAGGAATGCGATTGAAACAAGCAGGATGCGCTTTGATTTTGACTTGGAATATGCGAGCACAGAAACTGAAAAAATCGCAAGTGAGAGCAGGAACACGACAACTTTTACAGGGAGATCAAGTGACTCTGCTAGCTGGACTTCGAGCCTTAAATAATCCCATAAATTATCCTGCGCAAAAACCGCAGAGGAGAGCAGCACCAAAAATAAAACAGGGAGGAACTTTTTCATATTACCACTTTAATGGATAACCAAAAAGAAGAAAAAAGGAACAAAGGGAGGTGTGAGGTGAATATAGCCTTTGGTTCCTCTTCTGTACACATTGCCTTTGGCCATTTATAAATCAATTTTGGTACAACAACTATAAACCGTGTGAATAATGTACAAAAATTGCTTATTTTGCCGTTTTCCTTACTGAGTTAATATTAGGACTCTAGGTAACTTTTAACCTCGGCACGCATCGAAAACTTTATTAACACTAAACACACTATATTTAGTGCAAACATCTTGGAGGTGTTTTTTCATGGGTAGTGCAACTTTAACCTTGGCTATTCCGGACAAACTCAAGAAAGAGATTTCCGAAATAAAAGGAGTAAATTGGAGTGAAGAAACCAGACAATTTTTAGAGGAGCGTGTAAAGCGGCTCAAAATCCTCAAAAAGCTTGACGAACTCACCAAAGACAGCGACCTCACAGAGGAAGATGTAGTTGAGTTTGGGGACAAGATAAAAAGAGGAATTGCAAAAAGGCACGGTTTGGAAGCTTGAATTGGAAAGTGATTCTCCTTGGCCCCAAGCACTCTTGTGGTTGACGCAAATATAGTAGTCGCAGCCTTGCTCAAGGATTCCACTTCTAGAAAACTCTTGTTGAGAGTCAAAAAACCAAAGCTATTCACACCAGAATTCATTAACGAGGAATTGTCAAAGTACCTCGGCGAGTTCTCCAAAAGGCTCAATGTCAAAGAAGCCGAGTTAAAGTTTGCTGTTGAGCAACTTATATTAGAATCAAAAATGGAAGTGGTTCCATTGCACGAGTACTCCGGATTTATAGCCCAAGCCACGGAAATAACCCCTGACTTGAAAGATGCCGAGTATTTCGCATTGGCACTCAAGCTCGGCTGCCCACTCTGGTCGCAGGACTCCAAACTCAAAAAACAGCCAAAGGTCAAAGTGCTTTCAACCAAAGAGCTCATTGAAAAAATGAAATAAAGATGTGATTTTATGTCAAAAAAGGTTTCGATGAAAACAGAAAAACAAAAACCGGATTTCATACAGGGCGAACTGGCATTGCGGCAATGTTGAAATTTGTGTTAATTTTCATTGCCAATCTTTGAAAATTTTCAGAAAATACCATTTAAAAAAAGAATTGAGATTTTACTATTTGTGAAAAAATTTGAAATAATGGAGTTTTTAGGTATCTTGGTAATAGGATTAATTTTTATTTCGGGTTGTACGTCAACCCAAACTCAACAGCAAATACAGAATCCTGGAAATTCTGCCAATAACATTCAACAAAATAACAATGATTCAATCTCTCCTGAAAAAGAGACTGACGGGAAATGTTCGATTGAATTTTCAAAAGGCCTTGAAGCATATGATAAATGTATTATTGATTTGGCTAAAACCCAGATGGATGAAAAAAATTGTGATTTGATTAAAGAAGATGCAAGCAGTTATGGTCGTAATTATGCTCTTTTTGACAGGGATTTGTGTTTCTTGGGAGTGGCAATTGCAAAAAAAGATGGTTCACTGTGCAGTAGGATAGTAGATGCATTCTATAAGTCAAATTGTGAATCGACAGTTTCCAATAAGAGTAATTACAGCATTCAATATTGTGATAGTGTTGGCAACGATAATAGCGCCAAAGATTTATGCCTTGCTGAGCTTGCTGCAAATTTAAAAGATGCTTCCATTTGCGGAAAAATTTCCGGTTCAGCTGCTGCACTTGTTAAACCTCAATGCTACGCAAAAGTGGCAATGGCAACAGATGATGTTAGTATCTGCGATAATTCTGGTAGCGTGAGGGATTGGTGCTATTTATACCTTGCCGAACTCAAAAAAGACAGTAGTTTATGTGACAATGTTCCAAAATCTATGCAGAATGATTGCATGCTGACCGCCAGTTAGACAAATTAGTTGTGCCATATTTTAGGGTTTGAGTTTATATGGATTATTCTTGGATTGGACGAAATGCAGATTTAGGCATTAGCGCAGCAATAGAAATATCGGCTGTATTGGCGTTTCTGAGTCTTTCATTTCCAGTTACCGGGGCTTTGGCATTTTTTATTTTGCTTAGGCTAATTACTTGGTCGTTTGAATACCTAAAGTTCTGTGCGTTTCTTTTTTCCACGGTGAATAATTCAAGCGAAATTCAAAATACATTTATACTTGGGTTACCAATGGTTTTCGTCGGACTTTGCTGGCTGTTTAACCTTGGAATTGCATCACTTTTTTATGCGGTTACTGGTAAAATGCAAAACTTAGTGGAAATTGTTTCACTCACACCAAAGGAACTTCACCTGCAACTTGCCGTCGGCATTATTTCAGGTTTAATTTTTCTATCTTTATTTTTCATACAAAAACGTTATCAGTCAAAAATGGATTTGAGCATTTTAATTTCGGCAATCTTGATGCCGTTCACTACACTTGCAATCATTTTGATACTTATTTTACCAAGCATATTTTTGGGACCTGCACAAATAACTGCAGCACTATTTTTTATTTTAATAGTTACAGACAAACTTGCCCTCTACTGGTTCAGAAAAAAACAAAACCACAACTAGCCAAACCAACATTATTTGGTTTGGTTTTATCTTAAACTTTAAACCAACTTACAAGACTGAAAATTGAAAATACAATCTCTCGTAAAGGGGTGTTCAACAAAAGAAATCCATGAACAACTCAACAAGTGACCTCAACATCAAGGAACGGCGAAAATGGCAAGATTAGTCAATTTTATAAATCAAAACAGGTACAACAGCGCCCCTAAACCCTCAAAACTAAGCCTTTTAAGGCAAAAACGCCAAAATGGTAGGTATGCACTCAATACGCTTTTTGACGATTTTTGCAATATTGGGGGTTTTTGCACTACTTTTGGCAGGATGCACAGAACCGCAGTCAAGCAATGTGGATGTTTTCTTCTGCCCCCAGGACCAGTGCGAGGACCGCGCAGTTGCCGCCATAGGAGCTGCGCAGACTTCGGTTGATGTTGCAATGTACTCATTCACATCAAAAGAACTCTTCTCAGAGCTTGAAAAGGCATCCGCGCGCGGAGTGAGGGTAAGAGTTGTTGCAGATTATACGCAGTCGGCTGGCCAGAGCTCGGTTGTTCCCTGGCTTGATGGGAACGGGATTCCTGCAAGGGTTTATACAAAAAGCATAACCATGCACGACAAGTTCGCGGTAATAGACAACAAAATAGTTCTCACGGGGTCGTACAACTGGACAACAAATGGGGATGAGAGAAACCGCGAGAACCTCGCGATAATAACTGATAGCGCAATCGCGGAGCAGTACAGCGAGGAATTCTTCAGGCTCTGGGCGGAAGCGGATTAGAAGCAAATTAACTAAAACCCACACTCGAAATTATTTCATTTCTTCAAGTATTTTCTGCACCGCGCGCGCATCCGCCTTGCCTTTCATTTTGCGCATCACGGTTCCGATTAGAAAGTTCATGGATTTTGAATTTCCCGTTTTGAATTCGGTGAAAGCAGAAGCATTTTCCGCAACCGCTTCCTTGACCGCTTTTTCCAAATCGCCAGAAGACACATCAATTAGGAGTTTATTCTTCTCCAAAAATTCCTTAGGCTCAATTCCTTCAAGAGCGTACTTTATGAGCGATTCTTTAGCGTTCTTGTCGCTGACCTTTCCGCCCTTTAGAAGAGCCACGAGAGCTGAAATCCCCTTTGCAGTTATTTTAGTGTCCGCAAGGCCTAAGGAATTATAGTTCAGAATCCCTAGCAGCTCTCTTGAAACAATCCTTGCTGCAATCTGCACATCAACTTTGGCAGCATCCTCAAAAATCTGGGCAATGTCTTTGTTCTGCGCGAGAACCTTTGCATCGTACTCCTTCAGGCCGAATTCACCCATGAAGCGCTTCGCTTTTTCTTCTGACATTTCAGGGAGTTCTTTCCTGATTTTTTCCAGCCAACTTGCATCAATTTGCGTTGGAACCAAATCCGCATCCACAATAAACCCATAATCCTCTTCGGATTCCTTTTTCCTCAAAGTATAGGTTGTTCCGCTTGCCTCATCAAAGCCGCGCGTTTCCATTTCAATTTTCCCGCCTTCAGTTATCACAGTTTTCTGCCGCTCCAATTCGTGCAGCAATACAAGCTCCACATTTTTTGTCCCGGTGACATTCTTGACCTCAACCCTTTCTCCGCCCTTGATTGAGATGTTGGTATCGGCCTTTATTACAAATTTGCCGGAATTGAAAATTCCAAGATAATCGACAATTAGATTCAGCTTATCAAGAAATTCTTTTGCCTCTTCTTTTGAAGATATATCAGGTTCGGTCACAACTTCACAGAGAGGAACACCGGACCTATTGTAATCTACCAAGACATACATTGAACCGTGCATTCCTGATTCATGAACCAGTGCTCCGGGGTCTTCCTCAAGATGAACTCGTCTAATTTTGATTTTTTTGCCGCTGTCAAGTGCGATGAACCCATTATTCCCAAGCGGAGCGTCATACTGGCTTATCTGAAAATTTTTGGCGAGGTCCGGGTAAAAATATGTTTTTCTCGAAAAGACAATTTCTTTTTCAACCCGGCAATTTAGGGCAAGCGCCAATTTAATGGCATAATCAACGGCTTTTTTGTTTAGAACTGGTTTGCTGCCTGGATGCCCAAGGCAAATGGGGCAGGTGGCAGTATTTGGCTCCGCATCTTTTTGGACAATTGGGCAACTGCAAAAGAGCTTACTCTCACAGTCCAGAGGCAGATGTAATTCGAAGCCACAGATGAATTCTCCCATAGGAGAATATTGCCTGATTAGATTTAATTAGCTTTTTATGCCGAAAACCCTGCCATTTCGCCATCCAATTCGCTTTACTTCAACTAGCCCCAACTCAAGAAGACCCTTTATTCGTCTACCTTGAAGGTTATACCCAATCAGTTGGTCTCTTAAGTTTCCGGTTCCGATGTTAAGCAGGTACCCAAGTTCTTTTATCGTAAGATCCTGTTTTCTAAGAAGCTTCAGAATTTCTGCTTTTGTATGCCCTCGGTGGCGGTTATACCATTTTCTATTTTTTAGAGTGAAATGTTTCAAAAAAGCCGCCTGCTTTGAAGGAATGACAAAATCGCCCATGTCTTCTTTTATCATATCAAAACTTTTAACGGAAATAATTGCTGACTTTTTGTAATTCTGGACTTGGTAACCAAGTTTTTTGCACAACCTACGAGACACCTCGGTAAGACATGATTTTGGCGAGAATAATATTTCGATTCCACCATCGCCTATCCTACCTTCGTCTATAATTATCGCCTTTAACAATTCAACAAGAAATGGCCTAGGGTAAGAAAATATTTGTTCTGGGAAAACTACTTTTCCAGTCCTGAAATCCAGTATTTGAAAATATTTTTTTAGTATTTTTGGGACAATTTTTGCAACAATTACCCTCCAATGCTTTTTCAAAATTGAGTGGTCTACATCCCCAAAAGACACTTTCAATTTTACAATGAAATTATCCATTGCCTCAGGACTTTTACTTATATAGCATGCATTTCCCTTCTCCCCACCATAGCCGTCAGATAAAAAATGCGCCAATACTGCAAACGTTTCGGGAATTATCTGCAAGGGCAATTGCGGTTTTATTATTATTCCGGCTCTTGAACTAGCCTTGATTTCTTGAACCTGATTTTGCAAGGAATTTATTTCCAAACCGAGTGCATAACAGAGTTTCTTTAAGCTAGTAATATGAATGAACCGATTTACTTTACCGTGCTTTTTCAGTTCAAAACCATTTTTCCACGAATATAAGCTGCTGCCCTTGATTTTGAGCTCTTTTCTAGCTAATCCAAGAGAGCCATATTTTTCTTCCAATTGTGAAAAGATAATTTTTCTGGCATTTTTTTCAAGAAGAATGCAAGTATCTTCAGGAAAATCTGATAAGTTCAAATAATACAATTCCCCACCATCACAAAAGTTGTTCTTGACAATATATTGCTCTTTGCAGGGAGTGCACTGCCGGTGCGAACCTGAAGAAGAGAGGCGATGCATCATTCATCGCCTCCGAACTCTTGCAGAATCCACAGTTCCCTGTCTGTGAGTTCCTCTCCGTGCTCATAGGAGAGCATTGCATTTAGTATCTCCCTTCTGTTTGGGAGCTGAATATTTTCGATTTTCATGAGCCAACCACCTCCAAAGGGTTGAATTTTTTCGTGGACGTCTCTGCTGCTTTTGGAGGCATTAAATATTTAGGCTCAGCCGACCCATCCCAAGATGGGTAAATGTTTAAGCCGAGAAAAGCAGAGTCCTTCGAAAAAATTCCTTAGGGAGGTGGTTGTGGAAATTGCTTGCCAAAATGAATTAACCGTATTTTACAAAGGGCTCTTTGTGTAATTGGCAAATAAGCCGAGTTACTATGAAATTACTACTGTTTGTAGTATGATGAATATGACTATCCAAATTAGTATTAGCGCAAATTCTAAAAACATTAAAATTTTTGCTAACAGCGCAGTTTTTGTTCCATCCACTTCAGGGGTTATATGTTTTAAGGCAAAGAAACTCAGAATTGGCTGTAACAAAACAACGGCCATTAGCGCTATTGGCGCAAAAATTGTGAAAATGAAGGTAAGGATGTAGGCTAAAATCCACAGTGCGAGTTTTGCAATGTAGAATTTCTTTTTGGAAAATCCCTTTACTAAAATAGGTAATACCAAATAAGTTGCTGCTATCAGCAAAATCAATAAAAGCGAAAACAGAAAACCCGCAAAGTTTGTGTTCCCTGCAACAGATGGGTTAAGTGCCGGTCCTGGTGTTGTATCTCCAAGCACAACCAAACAGGCTCTTTCGGTTTTTGTCAAATCAAAGGCGCAATCGTTCTTCAAATCAACGAATTGAAAATTAGGGTTATTGTAAGATGAAAGATCACCTTCGAATTCATTCATGCGGTCGCAGATAACTGTAGTGCTGACACGATAATTTCCGAGAGGCTGGATTATCCTGCCTTTTTCAATGATTTTGAATGTGTTTTCTGTCTTATTTTTTCCAATCGAAATGCAAACTTGTTCACTTGATAGGACTTTCGAATTTTTTGCAATAATATATGAGGAAAGATTACTGTCACTGTAAACAACCGCATTTGAATCGTTTGGAATTCCAAGTTGGTTTATTGTCATTTTGATTTCGTTAGCAAAAAACTCATTCCCTCCAATTTGCGCTATTGGCGTTCCAAGAACAAACGAAAAAAGCAGTACAAGACAAATTGAGAAATAAAGGTAATTTTTCATGTAATTAGTATCAATTCCCAGAAGTTAATACTTTCCATAGGCACTAGGCGACAATTAACCATTCAAACCCTCTCCAGATGCTTCAAAATGCCTTCGTGCAAAACCTTGTTCGTTGCAAGGAAATGCCCAGAATTTAACCCGGCTTCCTCGCCATTTATGTCAGTTACCCTTCCGCCCGCTTCGCGAACTATTAGCATTGCCGCGGCTACATCCCAGGGCTTCAAATCATACTCAAAAAACCCGTCGCAAATCCCATGCGCAACAAAGCACATATCCAAGGAAGCCGACCCAAATCGCCTAATATCCTGGCAGTTGTCCCTTAGGGCAATTATTGATTTGTAGGTCTTCTCCTTGAGGCTCTCACTTTCATAAGGAAAGCCGCTCACAAGAAGCGATTGCAGCATATCCGAAGTTTTGGAAACGTGAATCTTGTTCTTGTTAAGGAACGCGCCTTTGCCAAGCTGCGCGGAGTACAAATTCTTTGTAACGGGGTTGTATACGCAGCCGCACTGCACAATCCCATTTTTTACAAATGCCACCGAAACAGCGAACTGCTCAACTCCGTGGAAGAAATTCGTGGTCCCGTCAATCGGGTCAATTACCCAGAGGTTTTGCTGATCGCCATGCATTCCGCCTTCCTCTCCTAAAAATCCGTGCGAAGGGAAATCATTTGCAATCACTGCCCTGATTTTCTTTTCGCACTCAACATCGGCCTTTGTAACAATGCTGCGGTCGCTTTTGAAATCGGCTCCGATGCCTGTTCTGAAATATTTCATCGCAATATCCCCTGCGCGGATGCATGCAAGCTTTGCGGTTTCGATTTCGTTCATTTCAGCGCCTCCATCACAACAGTTCCGGCTGTTGGGTACGGATGTCCCGTCTGCGACGGGACGC
>DATDXA010000053.1:0-8802 GCA_035289485.1 archaeon
TATTTCCAGGGGTTGTCGCCGAATTGGCATGGCATTCCATAAAGATTCAGGAATTCAAACCAAAACAGCTTAACAAACACACCCTTTTCAAACTTGTTAAGGCAGGCCCTCAATGTCTTCGAACCGGGGTTTGAATTACGCGACAACCCCCGTATTTCCAATTTTCGCCCAAATTTGACTATATTCCCTCAAAAACAGGCGAAAAACGTCAAAAATGGGATAAATTTAAACTGTTACATATTATATAAAAAACAATAATTTCAATTGTAGCACTGAAAATCCCATTTTTATTCCGTCAAGTCCCATCTGTTACAACTTTCTTTTCTATGCTGGTCCTCAATTTTATTACAATATGATTTATCTTGGGTATTTTTGACTACATACAAATAACAAAGGTCTTTTGTAAGATTATCGGATATTTTGGCACATTCTGCGGATCCAAAAAGTCCCCTTTGAGCCCCAGCCATATAACATAACCCTTGTGAATACGGTGAACCGATTTTTTCACAGAGTTCAGGCCTATCAATGAACTGAGACATTATTTCATAGCAGTCCCCTTTGAGACCTAGGGCATTTGCATCGCCAATTTTTTCACAAAAGTCCGGATTTTTCGTCTTTCTTGCCGTTATAAGATAACAGGTATAATTTAATTTTACATCATCACATTTTGAGTAGTCTCCCACTACTACCACCCTACAAACCTCGCCTAAATCCTTATTTTTTATTTCGATTGCGCTGCATACAATTTCATTTGGGGCAAATTCTATCAAACAATAGTCTTTTTCAAGCCCTTGCTTTGAATCACATTCTTGTATTGGCTGTTGCTGAGCAAAAACAGGTTCATCACTCGGCTCTTTATATTCCCTAGGTTGATTTACGCTTGGGCACCCAGAGATAAGAATAACCGAAATTAACAAAGCAAAAAAGGCAAGTAAAATCTTTTTGTTCATTTGTACCTAACCAAAATAAAAAGTCAAAGTGTATATTAAACTTAACTTCGCCAGGTATCTGCTGTATTATCCCGTAATGAGTTCCTCTCTAAAAACTTGGTTGAGCTTTCTCAATACGTGAAAAAGCTCAATTTGCTCAAACTACGCTGGATTTTAAGTGAGACATGTTCAGGTGCCAATGGGTGAATTTTTCTAAGCGCTGCCGTGGCTTGCATTAGATTTTTTCGGACTTGCGCAATATCATATTTGGCTAAATTAATTCCTGTAGTAATTCCCTCCAATGCAATTACGGTTCCGGGTTTAAGTCCAAGTTTTTCAAGCTCTTCAACTAATTTTTCAGCCTCTTTTGCACCAAAATGCCTGACTCCGAATACAACTTGCCGATTCATGTAATGCTAGATGTAGCCCGTTATTAATAAATTATTCAGAAAAAGTTTTGTGATAAAAAATGAGGTTGGTTCGAGGCCACAAGAAACTCTTTGCAGTTCTCATAACGCTGAGTGAGCCAAGGCCCCGAACACTGATGAATCCCTCTCGTTTATGATCCACCACCTCAACTTCCCTTTGCTGCCTTTCTTGTATAAATAGTTTTCTGAAACTTTGGTGCGTTGCAAAGTTATTTCTGCAAAATTTTTGCATATTGCCGATGGGTGTGTCGTTGATTGGCTAGAAAAAATATTTTTTACAAAAGATTTTTCACATTTTCAAATGGAGTTTTTCAGATTTTCCGGATTCCGCTGCAAGAGGGAAATGCCATGCATCCCCAGAACGAGCCGTATTTTCCGAGCCGCGCAACCATCGGAAGCCCGCAATCGGGGCACTCGGGCGCTTTTGCTTTCGCTTTTGCGTGCACGCCGCACACTGGCTGCTTTTGGGAGTTGTATTTTGTAGCGGGCTTGCCGCACACTGCGCAGTTCATTTTATCACTTATTTAGAAAGCCGGGTGCTTATTTAAAAAGGTGCGGATTTTTTGGCTGTTTTTTAAAAGCGGCCGCAGTTTTTCACTGGTGCAGCATTTTAGAAATGGATTTGTTCTCATGCATGCGCTTTATCGCTTCTGCCATGAGCGGGGCTACGCTGACAACCATAATTTTTGAAGATTTTCTCTTCATAGGTATGCTGTTTGTCACAATTACTTCCTTTATCGGGCTTTTTTCAAGTTTTTCGAGTGCATCGCCCGCAAACACCCCATGCGAACCTATTGCATAAACTTCCTTTGCCCCGTTTTTTAAGAGCGCCTCTGCGGCGTTCACAAGAGTTCCGCCGGTGTTGATTTCATCATCAACAAGAAGCGCGGTTTTGCCGCTCACATCTCCCACAAGATTCATTACAATGCTCTGGTTCTGCCTTGGCCTTCTCTTGTCTATAATTGCAATTTCGGTGCCGAGAATTTTTGCATATGCGCGCGCCCTTTTGGATGCGCCAACATCAGGCGCAACAACAATGAGATTCTTGTTTCCGTGCTTTTTGGTGAAATAATTCATTAGTGGGCCGGATGCGTAGAGGAAATCCGAGCGGATGTCAAAAAATCCCTGCACCTGGTCTGAGTGCAAATCCATTGTAAGGACGGCATCGGCGCCGGCAGAGCCGAGAAGTTTTGCAACAAGTTTTGCGGTGATAGGTTCGCGGTCATTGATTTTGCGGTCCTGCTTTCCATACCCATAATACGGTATCACGCAGGTAATTCTTTCGGCCGCGGCGCGCTTTGCCGCGTCAATCATTATGAGAAGTTCCATTATATTGTCATTTTGGGGGTTGCATGTGCTCTGCACGATGTAAATGTCAAGCCCCCTTACGCTTTCGGAATAATTGACGTAGTTTTCCCCGTCAACAAACCTTTTGAGCTCCACTTGCCCAAGCTTCACATCCAGGAATTTTGCCATTTCCTCTGCAAGCGAGGGGTTGCTGCTTCCTGAAAAGAGTGCAAAGTTCTTGTCCATGGTTTCTACTCTAATTGTGCTATATGACTTAATTTAAGCTTTTTGCAGCCGAATTTGGGCATGAAGCTCACTGCAAAGAACATAAAGAAGCGCTCGATTTTCTTTGTTCCCGAGGATGTGCTCTTTTCAGGGGATGTGAACAAATCCGTTTCGCGCGAAAAAGTGGATTTAGTGCTCTCTTTTCTAAAAGACCTTAAATCGCAAGGGCTCATCGAGCTCTTCCTTATTTCGGGGCGCGAGAAAAGCAGGGCCGAATCAGAAATCGCCGCCACAGGCCTTGAAAAGTTTTTCCGTAAAGAAAATATTTTCATGCTCACGGACTCTTACATCGCATCCAAAGAGGAGACCGACCGCGAGCGCTACATTTCCAATTTGCAGAAAGACCCGTTCTTTGTGGATGAGTTCTTCAAGCAGCGCGTGCTAATGGATCTCATAGCGTCAGGCGGAATTTTGCGGGAGGAAGCGGTGCTTGTTGGCCATGACCTCTGGCTTGACGGGTTTTACACCTCGCGCTTTTCAGGTGTCGATTTCGTGCTGGTTCGCGAAGGTTTTAGCGAGCGCAACGTCCCTTCAAGCGAAATCCCAAAGTGGGTGCACTGCATTGATTTCACAATAGATGATTTCAAATCCCTAATATTTGGAAAAATCCAAAAGCAGGATGCGAAGATGCTTGAATCCTATATTTTCAGAAAGTTAAGCCGTGAACTTGTCGACCCAAAAGAGCTTGCGGGGATGGTCCAGAAGGTGCAGGCAAAGCGCTCAGAGGGCGAATCTACCTTTACTGATACAAATAAATAAGGAATCCGCTTTTTTCTATCAATGGCAAAAATACTTTCAATCAGGGCTAGGCAGGTGCTAGATAGCAGGGGCTTTCCAACTGTTGAAGCCGAGCTCAAGACCCCAAAAGGCACTTTTAGCGCAATTGTTCCAAGCGGCGCATCCACAGGAGTTCACGAAGCGCTGGAATTGCGCGATGGCGGAGAGGAATTCGCGGGGAAAGGCGTTCGCAAGGCAGTGGAGAATGTCAATTCCATAATAGCCCCAAAGCTCACCGGGCAGGATTTTTTCCTCCTAGAAGACCTTGACCACTTTTTGATTTCGCTTGATGGCACAGAGAACAAATCCGGCCTCGGGGCAAATGCGATTCTTCCTGTTTCGATGTGCTATTCGCGCGCGCTCGCGGCGGAAGGGAACCTTGAGCTTTTCGAATACATTGGAAAGCAAATGAACAACCGTTCATTTGTAATGCCTGTTCCGCAGATGAATGTGATTAATGGCGGCAAGCATGCTGGGCGGGAGAATGATATTCAGGAGCACATGCTAATGCCAATTGATTTCGCCTCGTTTTCAGATGCGCTGCGTGCAGGAGCGGAGACGTATCATGTGCTAAAGGGCATGCTCAAAAAGAAATTCGGAGAGCAATCAATTCTTCTAGGGGATGAGGGCGGCTTCGCCCCGAAAATGGAGAAGCTTGACCAGCGCCTCGAACTTATGCTCAAAGCAATCGAGGAAGCAGGGTATGCGGGAAAAATAAAAATCGCGCTCGATTGCGCGAGCTCGGAATTTTACGATAACGGCGTTTACAAAATAGGTGAAGAGAAATTCTCCCCCGAAGAGCTCGTTGATTATTATTCTGTGATGGTAAAGCGCTTTGATATAGTTTCAATTGAGGATGGCTTTGCAGAGGATGACTGGGCGGGGTGGAAACTAATGAATTCAAAGCTTGGGGCGAAAATCCAGATTGTTGGGGATGATTTGCTTGTCACAAATGTTTCGCGCATCAACACTGCTCTAAAGGAAAAGGCGTGCAATGCGCTTCTTCTGAAAATAAACCAGGTGGGCACGATTTCCGAGGCCATTGATTCGTTCAAAACCTCGCGCAGAAATAATTGGAAAGTGATTGTTTCGCACCGCTCAGGCGAGAGTGAGGATTCCTATATTTCAGACCTTGTTGCCGGCCTATGTGCCGGGCAGAGCAAGTTCGGCGCTCCAGCGCGCTCGGAGCGCAATGCAAAGTACAACCGCCTGCTGCACATTGAAGAGACGCTAACTGAAAAAGGAAAGGTTTCTTTTGCGGGCGAGAAGTGGAACTCTAGGGGATGAGGGCACTTCCATGTTTTTCACTGCCTTGCAGATTGATTTTCTAATTCTTATAGGGCTTGTAGCTCTATCGGCTTTTTTTTCCTCCGCAGAAACCGCGTTCATTTCCATGAACCGCATCAAGGTAAAACGCCTCATTGACATGAATGTTACTGGTGCGAGGCTTTTGCAGGAGCTCAAATCAAGGCCTCAAAAGACGCTCATAAGCATTCTCATCGCAAACAATCTCCTCAATTTCTCCGCAGCATCCCTTGCAGCGGCCATCGCTCTTGAGATTTTTCCGGAAGGTTATGGTATTGCCATTTCCACTGGCCTGATAACATTCATCATCCTTATTTTTTCAGAGATTACCCCGAAATCATTCGCTCTAAAGCACGCGCCTTTCATTGCGCTGCGTTCCGCTCCGGTGCTTCTTTTCCTTTCATGGGCACTTTCCCCGCTAATTATCCTGCTTGAGAAGATTTCCGGCTTTTTCATAAGGCTCACGGGCTCAAGCCTTGATGAGCAGAAGCTAACCGAAGAGGAGGTCAAGGCCGCGGTTACAATGAGTGCGGAGGAGGGCTCGATTCTTGCCGAAGAAAAGGAAATGATTCACCGCATTTTCCTTCTAAATGACATTACTGTAAAGCAGGTGATGGCGCCGCGTGAGAGCCTCAATGCCATAAGCTCGGGAACTCTGGTAAAGGACATTGACCCGAAATTTCTAAAGGCGCACCCGCGCTTTCCGGTGTACCGCAGCAATCTAGATGACATAATCGGGGTTTTCTATGTGCGTGATTATTTGGGCAAGGGGATGGGCTCGCAGGGAAATATCGCGGTTGACCAGATAATGCGCAGGCCCCTTTTCGTCCATGAAAGCAAGAAGCTTGACCGCCTGCTTGCGGATTTTCGCAGGAAAAAGACGCAGCTCGCAATTGTTGTTGACAGCAAGGGCGACACTGTGGGGCTTGTAACAATTGAGGATGTGATGGAAGAAATCGTTGGCGAGATTAAGGAGAATTAGGTTTTATCTATCCAAAACGCAACACATTTGGGGCATCCTTTATTGGGTTATTTGCTATTCCCATTTTTCGAGCTCCGTTAAGTATTCTGGTTTTTACTCTGGGGCTGACTCCTGCCATTACAATATCCTGGCTGCCGCCACTTCTTTTCTTAATTTCTTCCCAGCGCCTTAATGCTCTGCTGTCTGCAGATGATAACCTTGACCTGCCAGGTATCGGCAAACCTCTAATATTCCTTCTCGGAATTCTTGACATGCAAATGAAAAGGTTTTGAAATATTTAAACTTTGCCTTGAAGATGCTCCTTAAGCGTCTGCTGCCTGCTCTCAAGCCCCTTTATTTTGGCTTTTTGCTCTTCGTGCGGCGTTAGTTCAAAATCAAGCTTTGCGAATTCTAATCCAAGCTGCCCGAGGAGTTCTCGCGCGTTCTTTCTAATGTCCGGTGCAAGAAGAATCCCGCGCGTTTTCACTCCCTTCATGTTCTGCACCTCGTGCATATACCTATGAAGCTGCGTAACTGCCGCATAATCCGCCTGCCTTCTTTTCAGTTCAATTACGACAAAATTCCCGTCCTTGTCCTGCGCTATAATATCGCATATCCCTTTGCGGAAATGCTGCTGCTGATTCACCGGCCGCAGCCCCGTTTCAATCATTGAAAGGTCCTGCATTAACATTTCATTGAGGTCTCGCTCAGAGCCGCTCAGGCGCAAATCATTGCTCTGCTCTATTTCATACCTTTGCAGGTCATGGATTTCGCTAAAAATAACCGTGAGCTTTTCCGTGGGCTTTATTTTGGTGGCTTTTAATGTGAAAGCGCCATCGGATATTTCAGCGCTTATGCTCGTATCCATCATGTAATTTGTCGGGCGCACAAGCCTGTTTTGGTGTATTGAAATCGAGCCATCGCCCTTGATGAGAACAAGCCTTTTTCCGGAAGGGAGTTTTGAAGTTGCGCGCCCGTGATAGTCCACGGTGCAGTTTCCCACCAATACGATCATGTCCCTGTTCATGAGCCCTTTATCCAGCTCAACTTTAAAGATTTCAAAGCCCATTTTTTTTACTCCGCCTGTAATGCACTTCATAGACTCAGATGTGAAGAAATTAAAATGCATTTGCCTAAAGCGCAAAGTGCCTTCAGAGAACCTTCTCCTCAATCAGCTGGTTGTAAAATGAATTGTTGGTGATTTCCTCCTCAATGTCCACAAGAAGCCTCAATATGTTTTCCATATATCCCCTTGCCCTGCTGTCCTTTATTTTCTGTATCCTTTTCTCCTGCACCTCGACTTCGAAGAACGGTATTTTGTCAAATATTTCATTGTCTTTTTTCATCAGGTGGCTTGTTGCGCGGTGAAATTCCAATTTTAAAAATTCCACAACTTCCTTATCCGGCACCTCAAGATTGTTCTCGTGCAGGTATTCTCCAAGATAGCTTGCATTATCGCCAATGTGCTCGAGCTTTTTGCTCATGAGAAAATATGAGGGAATTAGCGAGACATTGTTTATCCCGGAAGAGTGCAGGATGTTTGAATCTATGAGCGCGAGCGTGATTATTTTTGCGAGCAGGTGATAGAGCCTGTCTATTTCATTTTCATTCACCCTTATTTCATCTATGCTGAGCCCTTCAGCGAGATTGTTTAGCGTGGACTCGGTTATGAGGCTGACCCTGTGAATCACCTGCGGCACATTCACCTTGGACTTGTCAAGAAGGACCTTTACCACTATTTTGCGGCTGTCCTCATAGCTTATTTCGGTGCCGCTCATGTGCGTTAGCGTCTTTCTGATTTTTGCCTTCACATCCTTTGGCATTTCCTTTTTCGAATAAAGCGTGATGTTCTCAAGGCCGATATAGTAGAGCGCGAAAAGTATCTGGTCGATATTGCCGCGGTACCGCTCAACTTCCAGCGAGATTTCACTTAGTTTCTTTTCCCTTATTTCGCTTGGGGATATTATGAGTGTTCCGTCGTTTTTTTGCTGAATCGTTACCTCGTTGCTCTCCTTGAGCTTGTTTTTTACTACCCAATCCTTTGGAAGGGATACAGAATAAGTAGTTCCTGCAATCAGCTGGATTTTTCGCGTTTCCATTTTTCCCCGCCCCCAAAGAATTTTGTTCTATATAAAAAAATATTGTGCTATGTAGTTTATATTGGGGAACTATATAAAAGCCAATTCCGTAATGCTTGCAAAGCGGAGGTGAATCAAATGAAGCCTGCGGAGGAATTGGAAGGCTCATGGGGCGATGAAATGGAACCGGAAGGGTATGGGCGAGAGCAGGATTATCTGGATTTGCCAGATGACTGAACGCGTCCCAAAACAATTATAATTTGCTAGTGGGCCAATCTGTTATGGACAAAACTTCCACAATATCAAGAGAAATACTGGAAGAGGCAACTAGGCTGCATGAGCGCATGCGGCATCTCGATTTCTCATTGAATGAATGCATGCTCTTTGCTCCGACAACTCTTAGGATAAATAAGCTCAAAAAAGAAAAAAACGCGGTTATTCTCGCGCACAACTACCAGCGCCCTGAAATCCTTTTTGGTGTTGCGGATTTTGTCGCGGACAGCTTCGCTCTAAGTGTTGAGGCGAAAAAAACCAATGCAGATATGATTGTTTTCTGCGGCGTGCAGTTCATGGCAGAGACCGCAAAAATCCTAAACCCCTCAAAAAAGGTCCTGATTCCTTCGCTTGAAGCGGGGTGCAGCCTCTCTGAGAGCATCACGGGCGCAGATGTGCGCATGCTAAAAGCGCAGCACCCCGGAGTTCCAGTTGTTTGCTATGTGAATACCTCTGCTGAAGTGAAGGCGGAGTGCGAT
>DATDXA010000054.1:0-18544 GCA_035289485.1 archaeon
TGCAGGCGGAGAGCTAAAGCACGGGACAATCGCCCTTGTAGAGGAAGGTACGCCTGCAATTGCCCTGTCAACTCCGGAAACGAGGCCGCTTACGCTTAGCAACGCAATTGAAATGAAAAGCCGCGGAGCTAAAATAATCGGCGTGGATTCAAAAACATCGGCCGAGTATGATGAATCAATCCAAGTGCCGGATGTGCAGCACGCCAACCCAATAATGCTCGTTCTTCCAATCCAGCTCCTTGCATATTATCTTGCAGTAGAGCGCAATCTTGATCCGGACAAGCCGCGCAACCTCGCAAAAAGCGTGACGGTGAAGTGATTTAGATGAACAGGGAACTTTTCGGAACAGATGGCGTGCGTGGCAAGGCAAACCACTACCCAATGACGCCCGAACTTGTTCTCAAATTAGGGAAAGCCATTGCGCTGCATTTTGAAAAGAAAGGCGTCACGCCAAAAATTGTTATTGGAAAAGACACGCGCCTCTCTGGCTACCTGCTTGAGACCGCACTCACTTCCGGTTTGGTTTCAATGGGCGCAACGGTCTGCCTTGTCGGACCTGTTCCAACTCCCGCGGTTTCATATCTTGCCCGCACACTTGAAGCCAATGCGGGGATTATGATTTCTGCCTCGCACAACCCCGCAGAGGACAACGGAATAAAGCTCTTTGACAGCAAAGGCTACAAGCTCTCGGATTCGGATGAATATAGCATTGAGCAGATACTTTTCTCGCCCGAGCTAAACAACGGCTTTCATGACGGGCGCTCCATTGGAAAGGCATTCAGGGTTGAGGATGCGCAGCAGCGCTACCGCGAATTCGCAAAATCAACCATTGCCGGAGTATCCCTAAAGGGCATCAAAGCAGTGATTGATTGCGCTAACGGGGCTGGCTATAAGGTTGCTCCGCAAATATTCTCAGAACTCGGAGTGCAGGTTGTTGCAATCCACAACCAGCCGGATGGCTCTAACATAAACCTCGAGTGCGGTGCAACCCACATAAAGAGCCTTTCTGCAAAGGTTGTGGAAGAGAAAGCAAATATTGGCATTGCGCTAGATGGCGATGCCGACCGCGTGATTGTAGTCAATTCCTCGGGCGAAGAAGTCGATGGCGACCGGATAATGGCTGCTCTTGCAAAGGGCCTAAATGAGCGTAAAAAGCTCGTGAATAGCACAATTGTCGCAACAATAATGAGCAATGCGGGCTTTGAAAAGCACATGAATGAAAATGGCATTTCAGTTGTCCGGACAAAGGTAGGGGACCGCTATGTAATTGAGGAGATGCTGCGCTCTGGTTCCAATTTTGGCGGAGAGCAGAGCGGCCATATAATATTTGGGGATTATTCAACCACTGGAGACGGAATAATAACCGCGCTGCAGGTGCTCTGCCTTATGAAAGAGCAGGGCAAGAGCGTTGCAGAGCTTTGCAATTCCTTCAAGCTCTATCCGCAGGTTATCACAAACCTTAAAGTAAAAGAAAAAATCCCATTCGAGCAGCTCCCAAAGGTCTCTGCCCAAATAAAGCTTGCGGAAAAAGAGCTAAATGGCTCTGGAAAGGTTCTTGTGCGCTATAGCGGCACTGAAAACATTCTGCGAATCATGGTAGAGGGCGAATCCGAAATCAAAATAAGGGAACTCGCTGAAAATATTTCGGCTAATGCAAAGGAGGAGATAGGCTTTGAGTGAAAAAATCATTTCCGAAGCCGAAAAGCTTATTTCTGCAAACGAGCCGTTTGAGTTCTGGAAACTGCTTGAGAAATCCGAACAGGAAATCAAAACCCTGAAAACAAAAGTGCTTGGTGCGGTTGAAGACGGTGTGATAATAAAGGGCGAAGTGTTTGTTGGCAGTGGAACCGTAATAAAATCCGGCACGCGCACGGAAGGGAATGTATACATCGGTGCGAACTGCACTATTGGGCCGAATGCATACCTTCGCAACGGAACAATAATTGCGGACAACTGCCATATCGGGACTTCGGAAATAAAGAATTCAATCATCCTTTCCAAATCAAATGTCCCGCATTATTCCTATGTTGGCGATTCGGTGATCGGGCGCAACTGCAACCTGGGCGCCGGAACGAAAGTCGCTAATCTGCGCCACGATAATGGCACCGTTAAGGTAATGCTCGACGGAAAGAGACTCGATTCAGGAAGAAGGAAGCTTGGCGCTTTGCTCTTTGATGACGTGAAATGCGGGATTAATTCGTCGCTGAACTGCGGCACAATCCTTCTCAAGGGTGCGAAAGTTATGCCGAATGAATTTGTGAAGTAAAAAAAATTCTATTTTGCTATTTATTTTTTCTTGCGCTTATTTTTATCATTCTAATTTGACACGGGCAAAATCTTCTCTTGCATGTCTAAGATATGTGCTGAGTGATCTAGCTGTTTCTTCTCCCACCAGTTTCTCTAGTTCTTTTCGAAGCTTCAAATAACTTTCTGAGGGGCCTCTTATCCAAGTGTCTCTGTCTTCATCAATTGCGTCCTCTATCTCTATGGCTCTTTTGATTGTGGCCGGATTGTTTATTTTCGTATTATGCATCACATATTTTAGTGCAATCATTTCACAAATCATTTTTCCGGCTGTGTTTGGCGGGCCAAAAAGCTTTATGTATTCTCGTGGAAGTTTTGCAGTTTCCTCGATGTCCTTTACCCGGGCCCCGAGAACTTCTGGCATCTTCTGAGCTTTGTAGAATGTTTCTAAAAATATTCTTCTGAATTCTGGCGTTGAATGTTTATAAAATACAACCCTCATCCCGGACTTTTTTCTTGTGGGCACACTTGGTTTAACGATTTTTTTACGTCTTCCAACTGGTTTATTTGCCATGTTATTAACCTTTATATTTTTTGTTTGAATCCTCATTACCAATTATCTTCCCATTAACCGCATCAATTATCGCCACCCTCTGCTTCGCATCAAGCGAGAGCACAACTTCCCACACGGGCTTGTAAAGCGGCTCGACTTTTTTCACAATAATCCCCGGCCAGATTCTCTTCATTGCATCTGCCGCGTCCTCTTTTGTATAATTCTCCTTCTCAACGCTCAGAGCCTCCGCCTTCACAAAGGGCAAGCCCGCAAGAGAGCCTAAAAGATCATGCCTCTCATTGGGCGGCAAATCCATTTTCTGCTTCATTGCATAAGCGACTTTTCCGCTTCTCTTGTCCGTGATTTTCGTAATTATTCCGCCTTCCAGGAGCTTTTGCAGAACCCTTCTTGCGCGAGCCTCATCAAGTGAAGCATTAGCCATAATCTCTTCAATTAGCATCTCCCTCTTGTGAAGCGCGCTTACAACCCTTATTTCATCATCGGCAAGAGCCGACATTGTGCGCAGCCCAACCGATTCTACAAAATCGCCGTTGTGAAAGTGCACGAACTCTCCAGTCATTGAATTGATAAAGCACTCGCGCGAAATAAATTCCTTTCTTCCCGTGAGCGAATCGAATTTTACCCTCCAAAGAGGCGAGTACTTGAGCTGGATTGATTCAATCCTCTCAGAATTTCCAAAAAGCCCCAAAAATCCTTTCCTGCGCACGCCCTCGACAATTCTGCGGCACGCCTCTTCCTGCACCCTCACTGGCAGCGCGAGAAGTTCAAGCGAAGTGTCAACAACATCCCCTTCTTCAACTTCACTTGCCTCTGTTTTCGTGCCTTTAAGTTCCTGCGCCGCGATTTCCTCTGCGGAAAGCCCCTTTTCAATGTCTTCCTGCGTATTTTCAATCTCTTCATCTTCGCTATCTTCCGAGGGCTCCTCAGCCTGCTCCGTTTCCTCTTCGCTCTCATCAGATTCGGCAGCTTCTGCAACACCTGCGAGCATCAGCGCATTAGAGCCTATCACAATCCCTTTTGCGGCAAGCGCTGCAAGAACCTTTTTGAAATCCACAGTGCCCCTGTACTTTAGATTGAGCGTATCCACTGCAAGCCTTGCCTTCTCAAGGTCAATTTTTTTCTGCGAGTTTATGTCCCTTAGAAGCATCTCAATTGCAATATTTTGCACCTGTGATTCATCAAAAGTTTCCGTCATCTGGTTGCTTTCCGCATCACGGCCCTCGTGCTGTGACTTGCGCGGCCTGATGCCAATCACAAATGCCCTGCTGGTTTCCTCGCGCCTATCCCCAGTGAGCGCAACACCTACCGGAAGGGTTTTGATAAAATTCGGAACCCTGTAGCGGCGGGGAATTATTGTGGGCGTCCTTTTGAATACCGCCTTTATGTCATCGTCAAAAATAAGCTTGTGAGTCATTATGACATCAAGCTGGCTTAGGACTTTGGTGTTGATTGCAGAGGGCTGCTGTGTTGCAAACACAAGCGAGAGCCCCGGGCGCCTTCCCTGCTTTACATACTCAATCAGCCCTGCGGTTGCAGGAGTGACCTCATTTCCGCTTGGAATTAATGTGTGCGCCTCATCAATAAAAAGCCAGGTGGGCGGAACTTCCTGCTCTAAAAGCTCATTCATGTTTAGTTCCTTGAACTTGTTTGCGGCTTCCTTTCTTGTTGAAATTTTCCTCGCCGCAAGCAGCCTGCGTGCGAGTATTCCTATGACAAGCGCTGTGACATTGTCCTCTAGAAATGAAGTGTCAAGAATTGTTAGCTGCCCTTCGCGCGAGAGCTCTCCAAGAGGGGTTCCTTTTGAGTGGAATATTCCCCAATTTTTAGCTGCTTCAAATCTGCTCACAATCGCGCGTATAGAATCCTGCTTGTATCCCTTGTCCCTGCTGTTTAGTTCCGCATCTGTTTCAAGGCAGCGTATGAGATCCTCAAGTGAATAATCCTTTCCCTTCCCCTCAATTTTTCTTGATTTCTGCGGTCTTTTCGCTTCACCTTTCTCCTGCGCTGCCTTCTCTTCAGGCTCAATTTGCGTGTAGCCCTTCTCCACTTTTTTGAGGGCCTTTTCAAGCAGCAAGCCAGATACTGAAAAGCGGTCCACTCCGAATGTGAGTGCCCAATCCTCGCCAGTCAGAAGCGAAGGCTGGATTGAAAAGCCCGCATTGTAAGTGGATTTTGGAACTTCTTTCATCATCCCGAACGGAATGAAAACTTTGATGTTGCTAAGGCCCTTGGGTTCAAGCCCCCATTCGCGCAGCTTCTCTATCTCCTTCTCGTCCTTGTTTGGAAATTTCATTGACCAGAAAACACCGACAGGGTCAACAACAATTGTCCCAACATTGCGGTTCTTCTCCGCAAGCTCTTCTGCAACAACTCCAAGAACGTAAGATTTTCCAGATCCGCGCGCTCCGCACACAAACACAACATGCGGATTGAGGCTGTCAAGGAACACCTCATTGTTCTCAAATTCCTTTTCATTGACCCTTCCGATGTGCAGCGCTGCCTCATACCCGAACCTTTTGAAAATGCTAGCCTTTCGCCCGATGAAAACGGAATTCTTTTCCTTGTCTGCAAGGAATGTGAGCTTTTCAGCAGAAGGGCCCTCATCAATAATGCCTTCGGAAGCCATCGCGGCATTATCCATTATTTTTTTCCTTATTGCGTCCTTGTGCGGCACCACAGGCGCTGCTTCGCCAATTGGCGCCTTCATCTCATCCGGCTCTTTGGAATCGTGGTCGACATCATAATCGAATTCATCATCAGACCATTCGTCTGCGTTCTTGTCCTTGCTATCTTTTGCGCCCTCTTCCTCATTTTTTCCCTCTTCAAACCCAAAATCATCATCCTCTGCCTTTTCTTCTTCCTCTTCAGTTGGTTCCTCATCCGTTTCTTTTTTAATTTTCTTTTGCTTTGGCGCAACGGATTTTTTCTTGCGCGGCTTTGAAAGCTCAGTTTCATCGGTTTCTTCTTTCACAAGAACCGGTTCTACCATATCTTCAGGGTCATCTTCCGCGCCGCCAGCGCTTTTTTTGGTGTCTTCTTTTTCCTCATCATCGTCCTCGAGGTCACCTTCCTCTGCATCCTCTTCGTCCCCGAGGATTTCATCCTCATTCTTGTCCATGGCATCCTTCAGCTTTTCAACCGCCTGTTTTTTCTTCCCGCTAAGCACCTCATCAAACAGGTCGGTTTCCGCCGGGTTTACGGTGGTTTTCTCTATCCTTTCATCCTCGCCAAAATCGCGGGCCTTTTCGCCCATTTCATCGGCTTCTTTGCCCTTGTTGCCATTTTCAGTAGCCATTGAATAACGCCCAATACATTATGGGATTAGGGAATAAAAGTGTTCCTGTGCAGCGCGCCAAAACTGCTTTTTACCATGCGCGCTTTTTGTAGTTTTTCTCGAAAAAGTAGTATACCGCCGTATTTGTGCTCTGCTGAAGTACCGTTAGCCCGATGCTTGCAACCGGGTTTCCCGTGACAAGCCATGTAAGCCCAAGCGTTGTTACAAGCGTTACCGCCCTGAACCTGAGGGTTTTATTGAGCGCGGCATTCTTGGTGCCTGCCGCTTTTTCCGAAATCGAATTTTTTTGCGCCGCAATCCACTTTGGCCCGGAAACGGGAGCCTGAATTTGCTGCGCGGCGTTATCAAACATCTATTGACCCAACTTCTAAATGCTTTGTAATATTTAACCCTTTTCTTTAGACGCCGGATTCCTCTTTTTTGACAGGAAACGAACTCTCTGCTTTGGCGGCATCCTCTCAACTGCATACCTCAGCATTGTGCGCGGCATTTTCGAGGCGTGCTTTTCCAAAAATTCAGTAAGTTCCTTTTCCCCTCCGCGCTTTCCGGCCTCGCGCAGCATCCACCCAGCAGCCTTGTGAATCAAATCATGCGAATCTCCCATCAGCAGTTCAGAAATCCTGAAAGTGTGCTTGAACTCTCTCTTTTTTATGAAAGCAAAAGTGGAAACCATTGCAATGCGCCTCTCCCAGATGTTTTCGGATTTTGCAAGAGAGTAAAGAAGCGATGCATCCTTCCCAAAAAGGAACGCTCCGCAGATTTTATCCGCGCTCAAATCCACAAGGTCCCAGTTGTTTGCGCTTTGCGCGTGCGCGATGTAAAAATCAAATATATTTTTCTTCTCCTGCCCATCGCCTTTCTGGAACTTGTTCACCAGAATCAGAAATCCGCAAAGCCTCTCTTCATGCACTTTAGATTCAATGAGCTTCTCCAAATCCAAACGAGCAATCCCAGAAAATTTCTTTGCAACGGCGCGTGTTTGCGGAACATTGATGCCAAGGAAAACATCCCCCTCGCCGTACTCGCCCTTTCCGGTCTTGAAAAAGCGCTGGAGTATTTTCGCTTTTTTGGGGTTTTGCATTTTTCCAAGTTCGGTCTTAACCCCTGGTGCAGTTTCCTTCATGAACGCAAAAAAGCCCAAAAAGCGTTTTAAACCGGAGCAAGAACTCCTAGTGAAGGAATATATACGTTTTCCAGCCCAAATTTACTCAATAAGCCTAATTTTTTAGGGCCAGTAGCTCAGACAGCTAGAGCGCCTCGTTCGCAACGAGGAGGCGTCGGGTGCAAGTCCCGACTGGTCCAGAGCCTTTTTCTTTCTCTTGGCAGAGAAAGAAAAACGCTCGCGAAAAAGAAAGAGGGCAAAGCGAAATACGCCGGAAAAGAAAAAGAACAAATGCGAAATGCGCTGAAAAATAGAAAAAAATACTTTCTTTCACATCGCTATAATCTGCTTGCCTTTCTTGTACACATACGCCGAACCGACCATTGCCGCGAGCCCAACTATATAGAGGATTGTGGCATTTGTGGTATCGCCGCCAAGATGCTGCCGCAGGCCCTCAACTATAGTTGCAATGAAAAGCCCGCCCAAAAGCACTACCATTGTATAAATCGAAAGCGCCTTTAGTGCCTGCAATTGTATTACTTCAAATTCCTTTGACATTAGCTAATACTATCTTAATGGTAGTATATAAAGTTTAGGCTGGGGGTTCATTCCTACCAAATCTAAGCGGGGATGCGACGATTCCACTTATTTATTTCAGCCTTTTGTGTTTAATATTTTTCAGGAATGTGTTGTAACAGAATTTTACAAAAAATTTTTCATCTCCCGACTCCACCGATTTTATGAGTTCTTTGAAGTACTCTGAAGTGTCTTTTGAAATATTTAGGATTGGATAGTCCGCATCCTGCAAAACTTTATTGAAGAGCAGCCGGCACATCCTCTTATTCCCGTCCTTAAACGGGTGAATTAAATACAGCTTTAAGTGCACCAGTGCAGCCAGTTCGAGTGGGTGGACATTCTTGTGGTTTTCAAGCCACCTGAAAAATCCCGTGAATTCTGAAGCAACTTTATCGGGGCCAGGGGGCCTATAGCTTATCTCCTTTGATTGGAATGTCAGGGCATCGAATTTCGCTATTATCCTCTGGTCATCCCTTATTTGCCCGGGGCTTTTGCCCTCAAATGATGACATTACTATGCCGTGCAACCTGAGCACATCTTCCTCGTTAAACTTTATTTTTGGAAGAAAATTAATTCCTGTAATCATTGCACTTGAAATTATCACCTTTTTGTCGAAGGTGTATTCGCTTTCATTTTTTTTCAGGATTTTATAGGCGGTTTCGACATTGCTGAATTCGACATCTACCCCTTCCGTCCTTAGGGTGGTATAAACGAAATTCAGCACCTGTTTCTTCCTGAACTCCTCTTTTTTCTTTTCGGTGAGTTGTTCAAATCTGGCTAGAAAAGCGTCCTTTATCCTTTCTGCTTCTGACAGTTCCTTTTTGGAAAGAACGGAGAACGAGTATTTTTTCAGTCTTTCGTCATAGAGGGAATCGAGCGCTTCTTTTAATTTTTTATCCAATTCCTTTTCTTTATCTTTGAGTTGTTTTTTGGATGGTTTTTCCTTTCCGATATAGGCAGAAACCCTCTTCCACTTGCCCTTCATAATTTTGATGTTTTTTTCTAAATAGAAATAGCTTCTCCCTTTTTTCTCTCTCTCTATTAGATTAGCCATGTATTTTATCACCACCAAACTCATTAAAAAAGGTGGTGATAATGCGCTTTGTCTTCACCAAAAGTAAATCAATAGGTGGTGATAAACGCCTGAACAGTTAGGCAGACAAAATACTGCGAGAACGTATGCCTAACCTGGGGCCTTTGTGTTCCCGCTGCTGCTCTCCTCATTCCCACTCAATCGTTGCGGGCGGCTTGTGGGTAATATCAAGCATCACAGCGCCAATCCCTTTGAGGCGCATTATCTTCTCAGCCATCGCTTCGAGCACCCTCTTTTCCAGCGGGTAGAATTTGGCTGTCATGGCTTCGCGCGAACTCACAGGGCGCAGAACAATCCCCTCTCCTTTCCCGCCAAAATCAACCGGGATGAGCACAACCGGGAACTGCCATATTTCATCCGTCAATCCTGCCTTTTCAATTTCACCCATCGCGATGGCGTCCGCCTCCTGCAAAAGCTCTATTCTCTCCTTTGTAAGATATGCCTTCTCAAGTTTCACCATGGAAATTTTTGCAGGTTTTACAAGTAGCAGCACGCGGTTCACCGAGTTAAAAGAATTTGTAATCGTGGTGGATGCCTCCTCGAGCTTTTCAAAATCCGCAGCGCCCTCAAGGAGCACGGCGTTCCTATAAGTCCTGTTATCACCCTGCACTCCAACAGCCTTCACAGGCAAAACTTTTGCTGCATATCCAAACTCCTCTGCTTTCGCTTCAATTTTTTTCTCCTGCGAAGAATCCGCCTCTTTTCCGTCGCTGCAAAGAATCCTTATTGCAAGGCCTGGCCCTGGGAAAGGCTGGCGATTCACAAGTTTTTCAGGAAGCCCAAGCAGCTTTCCAATCTGCCGAACCTCATCCTTGTAGAGCTGGCTAAGCGGCTCAATTACCCTGCCCTCTTCAATCATTTTCATTATGATGGGCGCGCGGTTGTGGTGCGTTTTTATCTTGTGCGCGTTTTTTGTCCCGCCGGTTTCTATGGTATCTGGGTAAATCGTTCCCTGCCCGAGAAGCCATTCTTTTTCATTGAAGCCAAGATTTTTCAATTCGGCAATTGCAAGGTCAACAAAGAGCCGCCCCATAATATTTCTTTTCTCCTCAGGCTCAGAAACGCCATCGAGTTTTTTGAGGAACTGCGCCCCAGAATTTAGCACATGTATTTTTTTTATCCCAAGCTTTTCAATTTCCGCTTTCACCATTTCCGATTCGCCCCTGCGCATAAAACCAGTGTCAACGTGCAGCGCGAAAACATTTTCATTGCCAAGTGCCCTGCCAAGCAGCGCGAGCGTAACTGTAGAATCAACCCCGCCGCTTAGCAAGAGGAAAACCTTTTTCCCATTCGCTTCCTTTCGGATTTCCCCAAGGCGCTGCTCCAAATAATTTTCCATTGACCAATTCGGCTTGCAGCCGCACACGCCGAAAACGAAATTTGAAAGTATCTTCATGCCATTCTGCGTGTGAGTAACCTCGGGGTGGAACTGCAGCCCGTATATTTTTTTGGCATCATTTGCAATTGAGGCAAATTCGCAGTCATTTGTGGAGCCGGCCCCTGAAAATCCTGCGGGGAGTTTTGAAACCTTGTCACCATGGCTCATCCACACTGTGAATTCTTTCGGGGTGCCTGCAAAGAGCTTCCCGCCTGATGGGCGAAAAATCGCAATCCCATATTCTTTGATGGTTCCAGGGGTAACTTTTCCTCCCAATTCCTGCCCAATAAGCTGCTGCCCATAGCACAATCCCAGCACCGGAATTCCAAGCCCAAAAATCTTGCGGTTAAACTCTGGCGCGTCCTTGTCATATACGCTCGCAGGCCCGCCGCTTAGAATTATCCCGCTCGCTCCCGCAAGTTCCTTTTCAGAAGCGGTTGGTGGCAGTATTTCAGAATATACACCAAGTTCTCGAACCCTTCGCGCGAGAAGGTGGGCGTACTGGCCGCCAAAATCCAGCACCACAATTCGTTCCTTTGCCTGCATAAAGTATTTCAAATTAAAAGTATTTTAAGGCAATCTGTGCCCGCGGATTCTCAGGCAAAGGATTGCGGCCGGGCTTTGGCAGGGTTTTCTCAAAGTACCTATCCGGCGGCCTTGCGGCATTCGAGCATCTTATTCCTGTCATCTGCGATGCTCACACAAACAGACCCGTCTCCAGTTTGCAGTGCATAATCAAAGTAACACTGGTTCCTCTCATTTGGCACCTTGATAAAGCTGCATGCCACAGGATCCTCTTTTTGCACCGCGTACTCTTCGTAGCAGTAAAGGCTCGGGGGATATGGCAGGACCTTAAGCCTTGTGCGCTTTGCCTTTTCACATATCTCCGGAACGTCCAAAGACGCGGCGACCTGGGCAAAGCAGGTGTAATATCCTGTGTCAATGGTCACATATTCGCACACGGCATAATCCTTGTTCTTCACCGCAATTTCCGAAAAGCAACTGTCCCTTCCGCTGAAATTGTTTAGCCTCATGTTCTTGCATATTTCGCCGTCTGATTTCTTTACCGCCAAGTCCATGTAACATGTGTCCTCAAGCGGGGGCTTGCCGCTTATTTTCGCACATACTGCCTCGCTGTTGGTGTCCAATGCCGCCTTGTGGTAACATGAATTGATGAGGTCTATGCCCTTTAGGAGTGCGCACTGCTCAACTCCGGGATTGCCTTCAAGCAGCTTGTCGATGCATTCATTTGCCTGGAAATATGGCAGCTCCTTGCAAACCGAAACCTCGAGCCTTGTTGTTCCCACCCAGAAAAGGCAGTTGTTTTTCGAAGTCTCATCGGCAATGCCTTCGCACGAGACATTGGCGTCTGCCGTGTTTGGCGCAGAAAGGAAGCATTCCCGCCTAAGCTCATCATCGAGCAGGAAAAAGCAGTGCTCGCCCTTTGGCGGATCCTGCGCGGCAAAATAGCACCTGTCCCTCTCAAATCCCTTCGAATCCTTTCTTGTCCCTATTTTTTCGCAAAATGAATTGTCATTCGTTGAGCCCGCCACATTGATGTAACAATCATTCCTTTTTGCCGGGTCGTAAATAAGGCCGCACTCAACCCCTGATTTGTCGCTTTCCGCTATGCCCTTTGCGCACTCATCCCTGAAGATTTCGTCGGTTATTTTGAAGCATGCGCTTATGTTTCTGGCAGATGCGGCAACACTTGCATGGCACTGGTTTGCCAGGAATACGTTGGATATTTTTGTGCAGGTTGCGTCATCATTTGCAGCCTTTGCAACTTCGCCATAGCACCTGTCCTTTGAGATGAGCTCAATCTTTGTGCACGGGTAATCAATCTTTGCGGATTTGGCCAGCGCCACAAGGCATGTTTCGCGCTTTATGTCATCGGCAAGCGCAATGCAGGCATCCAATTTTCCGGCGATTTCTAAAATAGCCTTCTGCTCTGCCATCTGCTTTTCTGTAAGGGCATTGCCATCCTGTGCCCCACCAGAATTGTTTTGGCCAGCGGGATTTCCAGCGGCCGCATTTGTGTCAATTGTTCCTGTTTGGCCCTGTTTTGCCGTGCAGCCGCCCAAAAGAACCATTCCAACAATAAGCAGGAGCAAAAGCATTTCCCTATTGCGCATGCTTATTCTAAGGAGTTTACGAATATTTAATCATTCTTGCAGCGTATTTTCCCTAATTTTCACATAGCCAAATCATTATATTTGCCGCAGGCTTTATTTTTCATATGCCTATTAGGAAACCTCCTATTATATCTGAATACAACGCCGAGCAAAAGCGCCGGAAAATTTTGGCCCGTGCAAAAAGTCTAAAGGCCCGCAGAACGCAGAAAAGGAAACTCTCCCCAAAGGCACTTATTGACATTGCAAGCCGCCCGCTTCGCTTTCAGGGGCAATCATATTTTCGCGTGCCATTTGGCCCTACTATACAATTCAAGAAAAGAAATATTCTTTTTACTCCCATAACGCCGGACATGAATTCGCCCCCCAAATTTTCACGCCCCACAGAAGCCGGAATAAAAGTTCTGAAAGCAACCCCAAATGCGCTGAGGGCCACAGGGCGCGGTGTGGCGCACTTCAAGGCCGGATTTAACCGGGTCATTGATAGAGCCGGCGCACTTTTTCCGCGGGCGCATCCAGAACTTCCAGAGCCAATCACCTCAGCCAAAAAGCCGAGCAGGATATCCTCTGCAATCAGCGGGCTTGGAAGGGCATTTTCAAATTTATTCCGCCGCGGAAATGCGGGCGGGAAAGTTACTGCGCGGGATGGGAATATCATCGAAGTGGCATTCCCTGGTTTGAATGATGGCCAATCCGTGGCACTGAACCCGACTGCAGAAGGCATATTTCCGCAAGAATCACCCCGAAAAAGGGCCGAAACTTTTGTAACGGAAACAGCCCGCCCCAAAGCCAAAAGTGCCGGCGGCAGTTCAGATACCGCCGCCGCAGTGAAAAAATCCGGCGAGAAAACACCCGTGCCCGCCGCAGAGACGTTAAGGCCAAAAGAACCGGAAAGGATGGCGCCCGAACTAATTTACCGCAATATCCAAGGTGATTTTTTAGAGCGGCTGCCGCTCACAACCCTGAATGCCGCCGATGTTGTTGCAAATGCACTGGATTCTTATTCGGATGAACGCACAAGGGCTAGGGCATCGCTTTCACCCTCGGGTACCCTTTCCGATTCAGAAAGAGTTAAAGTCGAGCTTGCGTCTTTTTTCCACAATTCCGATGAGCTCATTAAAGGGCCTGCGTTGCGGGCCACTTTGGTGAATGCCATCGTATCCGCACAAAAGCCATCCGACATCGAGTCCCGCCTCAGGGAAAGGCGAGGTGATGTTTTGCTGGTAAATCAGGCACTTAGAAGATTGCGCTTCTCTCTTGGGGCAGAACGCTTCAGAAATGAATTGCCAACTATCCAGGCGATGGCAAACTTTGGCGGCGAGAATTGGGGCACGTCCTATAGGGCCTTATTGCAAGGGTATTCAAAGGAACTCGGTGCCAAAAAGTAGCCGAAGGGAGAATTAAATATCTCCATGCAGTGTGTTGTTTATGGGTCAGCTTTCAGATCAAATCAGGGAACAAAGGCGAAAGAGAATAAACCGCGGCTTTTTGGGCGCTGCCATAGGCGTAGTCCTTGGCTTAACTGCCTCTCTTGTTCCTGGCCATTTGCAGCACCGCAATGATGCAACCCAGATTGCAAGGGCCGAGCAAAAACACTCAGAGCAGCAGCAGAGGCGTGCAAATGAGGGGCGAACTTCTGGCAATGCGCAGGAAGACTTTCGCCTAATGCAGGAACGTGCGGCGCAATTCAAAAAAACCGCAAGAGAAAACCGCGTTCCTTTCCAAGGGGTTTCCAAGGAAAGGGCGGGGGCACTTGGCCTTGCCGGCGCCGCAGCAGGCGGCATTTTAGGCGCTTCAGGGCTTCTTTCAAGAAAACGCAGGGGAAAGCGCTAAACCCGCAGATTGCGCTATTTGGCAGAAAAGTTATATTTAACTATAACCTCTAGTGTAATTATTTGCAGTTTGGAAGTGAAATGAATGGTCAAATTCAATAGGTTTGCTTTAGGTTTTTTGATTTTAGCGGCTTTCCTTGTAGTGCTTAGTGTTTTTGTTTTTGCAGCAAGCCTGCCGAATTCATCGCAGCCATATGCGCCTTATACTTTGCAGCCTGTGACATTGGATGCCCAGCGCCAAGCTATATTTACCCAGCGTGAAGGTACTGATGCTGAAGTTGTTTTCCTTCTCAAGTCGCTAAAAAATCTAGGTGTTGAAGGGAGTATCACTTCAAAAGATGTCACTTTAAAAGTCCCAAATGATGTGCTGCTTTTTCATTTCTATTACAAAGAAGGAAAGCGTATTTATCTTTGCTCTTATTCATACGATGTAAGTTCCGGTGTCGGGTTGCGTGATGACCCTAAAACTTGCCTGCTGGATTCCGCTAAAAACTATAAGGGCGAGCCATGGCACGATGAGTTGCAGTTTAAGGCAAATACTGGTTCGCCTGTAACTGTCCGTTTGGGAAATTACAGCCAGGATGTCATTTCAGATGTTTACCTAAATGGCGCTGACACAAGCATTATATTTGAACTAGCTGACGCCTCGCCCGATGCAAAATATTACTGTAAACCTGATAACTCAGTTTGCTTTTTTTTAAGCGGGGATGAACAAAGTGACATGTCAATAGATGTCCGAAGCATCTGGCTGGCGGTTAAAACAAACAGCATACCTGCACAAAATACAATTTCTTGCACAACAATATCACAATGCCTCGCGCGCATTGACAGGAACCTTATTGACAATCTAATCGGGAAATTAAGCGCTTCGGGGCCTGCTTCCATTGCAGGTCAGCAAATCCCGCCTCCTCCTGATGGCTCCGCACAACCCCCTACTTCTCCAAATCAACCGAATGTTCCCGACCAAAAGCCTGCTGCACAGCAAAATGGCGTGTCATTCAAGGCAGAGGCGTTTTATGATGATTTTGACATGGCAGGCGATTTTGGCAAATTTGGCGCCAACGGATTCGATGACATGTTTGTCAAATTGTTTATTGAGTCCCAAGCCCCGTTGACAATAAAAGAAATTTTATTAAAAAGCGACTCTGCAGTCTGGTCAACAAGATATCCAGAATCTTATCCTCTCGTAGTGTCAAAAAGTCATGCCCTTCCCTCTCCTTACAATTCCAACTATGTCGAAAACCTGGACCTACGATTGCTCGCTGGCCCAAGCCAGATTTACCTTTACGGCGACAGTTCTCTTCTTAGTAATTTCACGCAGTTCAAGGGCGGCTATCTTTTGGTAGTCGATGGAAACAATGAGCTGTTTGAAATTGATGTTCCAGCAAAGACCCTGACCTTTTACACCGGCATGCCTGTTAGCGGCGCAGCAGACACTTCACAATCCAAACCAAACCCTCCTGATAACCAGATTATCGGCCCGCCTGCTCCGGACGCGATTGTTACCGGCAATCTTGTGACGCTTCTTGGCAAGGACTATGTCGGAAAGAACGGCGATTGGAAGCCGGACGGGATTGAGGATGAGCAGTATGAAATCCAGGTGAACCTGGTTTCCCCCAAATCAATCAAGGCAATAGAAATTTATGAAGGCTCCGGGTCCGCACCCGAAGAGCGCGATTTGGTTTCCACGCAGGCGGAGTTTGCGTATCCACTTGTTGCTTTTTCCGGAACCACGCAAATCAACAATTCACCTTCCGATGACTTCGGTTTTCCATTGCCAGCCGGAATATCTGGGCTTACCCTGTTTGGCTCCGGAATGGGGAAAGGATTTTATGAATATGATTCCATAAAAAAAACTTATTCCGCCTCCAGGACAGAAGCCCTCATACAGGTATTTTTCACGGACGGCACATATGCCAATGGAAACATTCCCGCCAAAGTATTTACCCTGACAAAGGAGCAGTACGATAGCCTTGCGGGCGGTACGCCCGCTGCGGGAACTTCATCAAAGCCGCCTTCCAGTTCAGGAATTAACCTCGTTGAAAGCAGCAATGGTGCCTTCATACTCTACCCATACAAGGGTGCCACGAGGACATCGCTTGACACCGGGGGCTGGGGTGGCATTGGGGTTTCAGGCAGGCAGGTCAATCCAGGTAATGGCATTTACTTTTATGGCGAGACGCAGGGAAACCAGTTCTATTTCGCCCGCCTTGAAGTCCTTCCAGGGTCCTTTGTTCAGCCGATGATAATGAAATACGACGATGAGTCCGGTGTAGAGGGTCGGTGGGAAAACGATGGCAGCCCCGTTAAAAATACTGCCTGGTTCTCGGAAAGTGATTTCACTTACGGGCCGATTATTTCCAAAAGCGAGCAGGAAAGCGGCGGAATAAATTTCCACGATTACAGGGCTTCGCCTGATGGTACCTTGCTCTATACAAAAACAGTGAAGGATTTCGAGGCGCAGCTTTTGGGTTCTCAGAACACCGCACTGGACCTTTCCGAACTTAAACGGCTTTTATACAATGATGCGCTGGCAAAAAACCCAGGTCTCAAAGTAAGCGCGGAAGTTGAAAATACAATCACATCTCTGCCAAAAAACACTAATGATAGTTTATCCCCGCATCCGGGAACCATGGGTTCACGTTACATACGGCATATTACCAAGACCTATACAAAATCATCGGTTCAAAGTTTGGCTAGGCGAATTATTTCAGACCGTGCTTACGTCGCCGATGTGAGCAAAATCATTTCATTCGGACCTTCAATCGGCATTGGCATTGTTGACATCACCTCAAATGGAACTGTAAGCGTAACATGGGCTGTTTCAGAAGTGCCTGTTACGGGTGCAAATGACGCATCATCCCAATCTACTACCAAAGCACCCCAAAACCAGCCCGCCGCTTTCCCGGCAGGCTGGAAGCTTTCCGAATTGCAGCTGGCTTTGTATAAGGATTTGATTGCCAAAAGCCCCGGCCTCAAGGCGGACCCGGAAATTGAAAAGCTCACAAGCACGATGCCGCACACAAGCGATTTTATTGTCGGCTACAAATCCGGCGCATCCGGCACATATTTCATCTACTATATCACCAAATCCTATGCAAAAGATTCGCCAGAAAATTTGATGAAAAAAATATCCGCGGATCCCTTTTATGCCTATATCCTCGATACCCTCAAAAAGTCCCCGACCATCAAATCAGTTGGCATTAACGTAGACCTCATCGCCCCTACCGGGGACATAGTTGTTAAGTGGGCATTCTCAGATAAGCCAGGAGTGGCGGGGTTGCCATCAGCTGGAGCCCAGGTGCCAGCGGCAACCGAGGTGCAAAAATTGGATTACACCTGGACAAGCGGTGGCGCATATGTGCCGGTTCTGGAAAATGCGGAAGGCACCGCCACTCCGGCCACGGACCAGTCCGGAACAAATCACCCGAGAACTTTCCTGCCCGCCGAGCCCGCGCTTCCTGATGCTCAGGCGCCCATGACAATTTCCGCAGAGCCTTTGCACTACGTCTGGACAAGCGGTGGCGCATATGTGCCTGAACTCGAAAGGCCTGAGAGCACCAACACTCCCGCCCCGCCCGCAATAAGCCGCACAAGGGACTTCAACCCCGCGGAATTCTTCCTTAACAGTTCCCAAACTGCGTCCACCAATACGCCTCCTGCAGAACTATCTTCACCCCAAGTGACAAATACTCTGCCAAGTGTAAGTGCAGTGGAGCCCACGTCTCTCAAATCAGATGTTGTTTCAGGCATTTTTGAAATCGGGGCGATAAACAGCAGGAATCCTTCCCTTCCGAAATTGTGGCGTGATTCGCAGCTCGAAAAAATCGCCACTGAAGTGGCCGGATATGCCGCCTCTGCGCCAAGCAACAAACCGCTGGACATTGAAACTGTAATCAACAACACCTCAATAAGGCAAAAGATATTGGATTATGGCACGCAGCCGACCATACTTGGGTTTATCCCTTATGGCTCCAAAATTCCTGCGTTAAATGAGTACGGCTTCGACTACATAGTGGTTCCCCAATCTGAAATAATACAATTCGCAGAGCCTTATATCGGAAAGTTCGGGTCAATGCCTTTCCCGCGCCCAGAATTGTCCAAATACCTCCAGGGCGAAAAATACAACCTGATTGGTGCAGGTGCAACGAGAGGCACCAACAACACGTGGCATATAATCATCTTTTACGGCGAAGGCAAGAAGTAATGCCAAAAACAAAAGTTGTTTAGTTTAACCCCGCAACATTTTCTATCGGCTTATTCCCAATTTCTGCCGCCGCACGCCTTTTAAACTGTTCGCTGTTAACGAACATATGTT
>DATDXA010000055.1:0-14811 GCA_035289485.1 archaeon
AACCTGCTTGCCATTGTGACTCCTGCCCCCTTTTGCGGTCAGCACCCGCCGACCATTTGGTTTGAAAGCGCCGACTGCGCCGGAGCGGAACTTTGGTTTGCCTGATTCACAGCACTTGTGTTGCCCACGGAATCAAACGAACCGAGGCCGGCATTTTGCTGCGCCACTTTTTCGTTCAGGCCTGATAGCTGCATCGCCTGCACTGCCGATATCACGAGAACCAGCCCTACTGCGGCTATTGCCAGATATTCAATTGTTGATGGCATTTTTTTACCTCCTTTTTGTTTAGAATTTGGTTAAGCATTTTAGCATCCTCCAACCATTGCGCCGTTTCCCTGCGCTCCCTTCTCTAGCCCCCTGTATTTGTTAGAGGCGAGATTAATGTAGTTGAACTCCATTCCTTTTTCCTTGAGCACCTGCGCCTTTTGCGCGAGCACTCCTGGGAAGTAGAGCGTTTTCCACTTTCCCAGCTCTTCGAGAATCTGGTCATCCGTGAATTCATCGGGGTGGTTTTGGAGCAAATATTTTGCAAGCCCGCGCATTGAATAGCTATGGGCGCACCCGCACGCGGCCTTGCCATTTGGGAAAATGATGCTTTCCGCGCCGCAGCAATACTCGCAAGAAATCTGCGAAGCGATTTTGATGTAGCGCTGCTCTTTCTCACCGGTCAGTTCGATGAATTTTCCGCTCTTTTCCTGGTCAAACTGCGAGAGGATTGCTATTGTCCTGTCCGCCTTCTGCGGGTCATTTACGGAAACATCGCCATAGCTCACTCCAAGCTCCTGGCCGTATATTCTCGGGGTGCCTGTTGGCAGGACTTCTGAAAAGCTTGCTGTAACCGGCGCGGCATTTTGCGCATTTGAGCCGCCTTGTGCGCGTGCCGGGATTATCCCGTGCATTTCATAGTTCATTTTCTCATTGTCTGTCCAGCCGGACATGTTAATTGCGCCGGTTGCCTGGCCGCCGCTTGGGGAAAGTGCTGTTGTTTGGTTTTCCAGAAGGGAGTTTGCCTGGCTTATCTGGGTGAAATTAAATGCCTGCACTATCACTGCGCCCATCAGCAATGCGCCAATTATCAGAAATGCTGCTGAAGGCTCTTTCGCGCCCCCATTTTCTTTACTGCTATGTTGGTTGTTACTGTTATGCTGGTTGTTTCCCTCTTTGCAGCAATCATGCGCCATCGAATACACCTCACTTTTAACTTTTTATACAAAGCTTTACATTTAGTGTAAAGCATTACATTTTTAAAGGTATCTGGGGTTTGTACTTACAGCGACTAAAAAGGGTGAATTCATGGACGTTTCGAAAATAAACTTTGGAAAGAAGGGCCTCAACTCAATTGTGGGCGAACTGGAGGCGGACATACTCGAGTGCCTCTGGCAGGGCAATAGCAAGAAGACCTGCAGGGAAGTGTACGATTTTGTGAAGAAAAAGAACAAGGTCGCATATACCACTGTCACGGTCACCATGGACAGGATGTTCTCGAGGAACCTTTTGGAGAGGGATATAGAGAAGGGAAGGGGCGGCCTGAAGTACAATTATGGCGCGAAGGTGAGCAAAGAGGAACTTGCCAACAGGATTTCAAAAAAGTTCGTGAACTTCCTGAAATCAACCTTTGGCGAGCCTTCAATAGCTTACTTAAAGAAGAATATCTAAATGTATCTATAGGGGTTTTGTAATTGGCTTCAGAACTAGCTTGCATAAACAGCTGCGTCATAGGCCAAGGCACCACCATCTCATACCTCAACTACTTCCTGATTGCGGTCATAGTGCTTAGTGCAATAGCCCTGGTTTTTTTCCACAGAAAACTTTCCATAAAGCTGAACCTGATCCTCAAATCGGTTTTTCTGACGGCAATTTTTGCATTCCTGATAACACTGGCGCTTTCCTCTGAAAACCATTCCATAGGAATATTCAACAGCATCCATCTAATCGCCCTGTTCCTCGTGCTGGCTTTTTTCGCCGCATCCTATATTTTCACCCCGTTCATTGCACAAATAGGCATGAGGAGAAAGATGGACAAAAAAATCGAGAAGGCACTTGCTGAAGAGGCAACCAAGCTTGGCATCAAGACCCCGGAACTTTACATTTTTGAAGACGCAAACAAGACTGCATTTGTTGTTTCCGCCTTAAAAAAAACAATCTTCATTTCAACAGGGCTCGTTGAAAGTTTTTCCGGAGAGGAAATTCGCATCGTTCTAATGCACGAGCTGCTGCACCTCAAAAGCGGCTTTTTCAATGTAAAGAGGTTCTTCCACTCGATAAGGGCGGGTTTTTTCGGGCTTCTCCCTGTGCGTCTTGAGGAGCTTGACACAATCGAGGAGATGCGCCTTGACAACGAGCTGATGAAAGAAGGTCTTGATATTAAGAAAATACGCCAAAAGCTCTAGCGTTTTATGGTCAATTATGGCTCGGGCTGGAACAAGAATTTATGGGCGGCACCACAAGGCAGTGGAATTTATTCCCGCAAAAGCCGCAGAAGTATTTGCCTATATAGATGACCATGTCAGTTTCTCATCGCATATGAATCAGTCATCATGGATGATGGGCGGGGGCCATATGGGCACTTTAATGGATGCTAAAGAGGGCCGGAAGGTCGGCTCGCATATAGTGATGAAAGGCAAAGTCTTTGGGATTGCAATATCTCTTGATGAGGTCGTCATACTTCGTGAGCCTCCGCTTGTCAAGGCGTGGGAGACTGTCGGCACGCCAAAGCTTCTGGTTATCGGCAATTACCGGATGGCGGTTGAAATAGAGCCATCCGCAAATGGTTCGCTGCTGCAGGTATCTATAGACTACAACCTGCCAGAGAAAAACGCGTTGATAGGAAAATTATTCGGCGGCTATTATGCAAAGTGGTGCGTGCGGCAAATGATAAGCGGCGTGTGCGACAAATTCTCGACTACTAAAACATAGCGTCACTGCCTTGCACAAGCTTTTTGAAGATAGGTTTAAATAATGTAATGCTTTACACTAAATGTAAAGCTTTGAGGTTTTGGTAATGGTAAACTTTTTGCACGGTGAGGAATTGGTGCCTGGATACGAGCCGGGAATGAACCAGTCAAAAGCCGGTGGGCGGCTTAAAGCAAAGACTCTTAATTCGCTGAGCGGCCTTTCAGCATTCCTTTCAACAATCGGGAGCTCGTGGAGTGTGTGCCACAGTATCTGCCTCGCGCTCATAACTGTGCTTGCGGGGATTGGAATAGTGCTAACAGGCATGCCGCTTCTTTTTCTTTTTGAATATAATCTCTATTTGTGGGGCGCGGCGGTCCTGCTGCTGATTCCCTCGGCAATAATGTTTCTCCAAAACCCCGGGTGCATTTCCAAAAACCTCATGCTGTTCAACTTCGGCGTGATAATCGCAGGAATTCCAACTAACCTTGTCAATCTCCAGCCCTTTTCCTGGATTGCAGGCGGAACGCTTGTTCTGGCGGCACTTATGATGTTCATCAAGTCAAAATTGGCAAAAAAGGAGGAAAGAAAATGATTGACGAAAAAATAGTGGCTGCGTTATTTGCAGGGGCAATAGCGATAGGCGCAATGGTGCTGTACTTTTCGGCAACCGGCCAGCCGGACAAATTGGAGAACACGCCATCAAATTTTGCGCAATTCACAAGCAACGAAAACCCAGAGGACATCTGCGCAGTGCCTGCAGGAACTGACCCCGGGCAATGGAAAGAGCACTTGGGCCACCATCCTGACAAGTACGCACAATGCCTAGAATGAGGAAATGGAGGATAGATGAAAAATGCAAAATGAACAAAAGATTCTCGCAGCAATAGGAGTAGTGGCGGCGCTCGCAATAATTGCGTTGCTCTACGGCTCACTTTCAATTCAGGATGCATCGGCAAAAGTGCAAGCACGCAACTCCGCGCTTTCGAACCTTGATGCCGGAGGCATAGCTCAGCCGGTTACGGCGCCTTCCGAAATCACTATTACCCTAATAACAGACTCAACAAAACAAAATCTCCTAGAGCTCGCCCCGCTGATTTCGCAGCTCGGGCAAATCCCTGAAATAAAAATCGCCTCCCAGGAAAAACTGGAAGTTGGCTCGGCCGAGGCAAAAGAGCTGATTGAAAAATACACTATTGAAAAAATCCCCTCCGTTTTGTTGCAGGGCGAGGCCAAAGAATCTGCAGCGCTCACACAGAACTGGCCACAGCTTGGCACAATCGAAGCGGATGGCACAATGGTGCTAAGGAACATCCCTCCAATATACCTTGAAACAGCCACAGGAAAGATTCGCGGGCAAACCAGGGTAGCATTTATTTCCGTGCCGGATAAAAACGGCGTATTTGATGCGGAAGAAGTTTTCACTCAAATACTTCAAAACGCCTTTGGCGTGAATCCGGTTGAAGAGGAGACAATAAGCTACGCTTCACCCAAAGGGAAAGCGCTTCTATCAAAATACAAGCTGGAAAAAATCCCGACAGTCATACTCTCAGGTGACCTGAACGCATACAGCGGTTTCCCGCAAGCATGGCTGCAGGGCGGAACAGTGGAAGCGGATGGCAATTACGTATTCAGGAACCTCGAAGCCATCCAGGGAATAAAATATTTCGACATGAATACAAACGAGGTCATCGAAACGGCACGGCAGCAGTAAATTTTTGGAGGGTACAAAATGTTTGGAAAAATCTGGGAAGAAATAAAATCGAGCCACCTCGCCCAAATGGCGGTGTGCTGTTTGTTGCCAGTGGTTTTGATATTTGGTCTTCAGCTCCTTGGGTTCACGGGCTTTTGGGTTTTCGGCCTTGCCATAGTGGCATGCATAGGTTCACACATCGTAATGGCATACTTTGCATCAAAGGACGGTGGAAAAGCATGCCACTAGAATGGGAAAAATACAATCCATGGATAAAGAACGGGTTCTGGCTGCTTGCCTTCGCAATTGCTTTCGTATTAATGCAGAAGGCAATGCATCCGGGCTGGAAAATATTTGGATATTAGGGAGGAATTGAAAATGAACACTCGTGGAATTATTGGAAAAATCCTGCCATATGCCGGGATACTGCTGATTGTCGGACTTGTTGGCTGGGCGCTAGTTACCACACCAAATGCAAACGGCACCAGTGCAAACATGGACGGCAAAGCCCCCGACTTCACCCTTCCGGTGGTCGGGGGCGGACAATTCACGCTTTCCGAATTCCAAGGCAAGAAAAATATCCTCCTTTATTTTCAGGAAGGAATAATGTGCCCGCCGTGCTGGACGCAGGAAGTGGATTTGGAAAAAATACAATCCGAGTTCAATGCGCTGGACACCGAGATAGTGATGATTACAGTGGACCCGCCAAACGCACTGGCGCAGGCAAAAGCACAGTACGGAATCAAAAACACACTCCTCTACGACAACAGCCTGGTCGCATCATCAAAGTATGGCGTCCTTCAGGACAGCATGCACCCGGGTGAAAGGCCAGGGCACGTCTTCGTGCTCATTGACAAGGATGGGGAAATCAAATGGCGCTACAGCGCATACAAGCCGCCGGCAAATGGCGACCATCACTCCGGTGGAACCGGGGCAATGTATGTGCCGGTTGATTTCGTTTTGGGCAACGTGAAAAACGCGCTCTTGGGCAAGGGTGCAATCTAATGATAGATTTCTTTGCGGCATCAATACTCGCCGCATTCCTGAGCGGGGTTGTGGCATTCTTTGCCCCCTGCTGTATCACATTCCTGCTCCCCGCATACTTTGCGTTCGCGCTCAAGGAAAAAAAGCAGATACTCAAAATGACACTCATATTCACGCTCGGCCTTGCCACCGTGCTGATACCAATAGGTTTAGGCCTCGCGGGCCTTGGCCAGCTTGCAACGCAATATCATACCCAGATATTCATCGCAGGCGGCCTGTTCATGCTGCTCATTGGCATATTGACACTTGCAGGGAGGTCAATGGCAATGCCATTCAACCCAAAGGCGCCCAGCATGGAGAAGATGGACGGCATCACGGTCTACCAGCTTGGCCTCTTCTCGGGGTTTGCAAGCTCGTGCTGCCTGCCAGTGCTTGCGGGGGTTTTGACACTTACATTAATCAGCGCCTCTTTCGTTCAGGCATTTTTCCTTGGCTGGGCATACGTTCTTGGAATGGTCATACCTCTTGTCGCGCTTGCGCTCCTGTGGGAAAAGTACAAGCTCGCAGAAAACCCCCTTATCAAGGGAAAAAATTTCAGCCTGAGATTTTTTGGGAAAAATATTGAAATGCACTCAACCAGCTTGCTCGCAGGCACAATGCTAGTAATAATCGGCACATTCACGCTAATCGCAGCATTCACCAACAAAATCACCGCGGCAACCAGCGAGCAAATCGCATTTGCCATGTGGCTTAAGGGCCTGCAGGGAAATGCACTGGAAACCGCAAAAATAATTCCTGACTGGCTGTTTTTTATTTTCCTAATCACAGGGACAGCGTACCTATACAAAAGAGCTACCAAGAAAAAGGAGGTGGGGAAATGAATTGCTGTGGAGGAGAGCACAAGCATGGCGAGAAAGAGCCAAGCGGCAGCCAGCACGACAATAATGGTTCGGGGTCGGGCTGGATGCCAATCGCTGCGCTACTTTTGATAGCAGTGTTAGTCGGAGGGCTGCTGTTCGCATTCTTAAAATAAATCTCAAAAAGTGCAACTGAGGTGATGTCAAAATGGCAAAAGATTTGATTTGCGGGATGAACGTGGATGAGAAAACCGCAATGGAAAGTGATTACAATGGCAAGGCATATTACTTTTGCAGCGGGCAGTGCAAAAAAAGTTTCGATGGCAATCCATCCAAATATGTGAAAGCGTGATTTGCAATGGCAAGAGTATTGATTCTATCAACGCCCGGATGCGCTCCATGCGCGGCAGTAAAGAAAATGCTGCAGCGGATAGCAAAGGAAATTCCAATTGAAGTGGAAGAAGTGAATGTGCTTGGCCGCCCTGAGTTGCTTGCAAAGTATAAGTTCATGGCAATGCCAGGGATAGTAATTGATGGCAAGCTGGAGTTTTCCGGATTGCCAAGCGAAAAGGAGCTGAGGGAAAGAATAATAAAGAGGTAAAACAATAAGGCGAAGCAATAAACATAACCTAAAGTCTGCAAAGGAGGTCTTGAAAAATGGAAAAATTGAATGTAAACGGTGCAATAGTTTCAGGAGCAATAACATCAGCCGTCATCCACACGCTTTTCGGAATAGCATACCTTGGGGCGCCAAATATGATGCGGGGAATGTATAGCATGATGATGTATGACAGCGTGCAAATTGGCATGGGCGCATTTTCAGCCACAAACTGGATAGGCTCTATACTAATAGGGGCAATATTCGGTGCAGTGCTGGGCTATCTGATTGCAGTCTCGTATAACTGGGCCGCAAAATAAATCAAATTGATAATAAGCGCCGGAAAAGGATTTGAAGAATTGCTCATCCGCACTTGAGGCAAATCCTTTTCACGTGCAGAACTGAAGTCGATGCCTGCGAACCTGGCTGAATCAAATAGTTCTTGTAAATGCTGCGAACCGCGGGGTTATCCATTGCCATTCTGATTTTTTCCGATGCATCTATTTCGAAAAGCGCTTTTCTTCGCGCCGCAAGCTTTTCTGCAGTGAGCGGCGGCTGCCCAGCGCCCCCTATGCACCCTCCCTGGCAGGTCATGATTTCAACAACGTCGTATGAGTCGAATTTTTCCCTGTTGCTCATAAGATCGCGCAGGTTATTGAGCCCATCAACTATTCCAATCCTGAGTTTCTTGCCACCCGTTTGCACTTCCACATCGCGAAAGCCCGCTTGCCCGCGCACTTCCTCAAAATCAATCCTTGCCTTTTTGCCATCCAGTTTCCATGAAACGAAACGCAGAAGCGCTTCTGTAACCCCTCCGGTGGTCCCAAAGAGCTGCCCCGCTCCAGAGCCCTTTCCCAAAATCTGGTCAAATTCCGCGTTCTTTGCTCTTTGCAGTTCTGCTCCTCTAAGCTTTAGAAGCTGCGCAGCTTCTCTAGTTGTAAGCACCGCGTCCACGTGCGGCACTCCGTTAAATTCCATTTCAGGCCGCTTTGCCTCCATCTTCTTTACAACGCAGGGCATTACCGAAACCGAATAGATGTTTTTGCGCTGCAGCCTCATTCTTCTCGCGTAATGCGTTTTTATCAGAGAGCCCATGGATTGTTGCGGGCTCTTTACTGTGCAGAAATGCTCTAAAAAATCTGGAAAGTTGTTTTCGACAAAAAGAACCGATGCCGGGCAGCATGATGTGAGAAGCGGCAGCCTCTCTTTTTCCTGCAGCCTTGTAATCAGCTCCGTTCCCTCTTCCGCGGTTACAATATCCGCCGCGGTTGAGGTATCCAAAACCTTGCGAAATCCCGCAAGCTTTAGCGCCCCCACGATTTTTTTTGTGAGTATTTTTCCGGGTTCGTACCCGAACTCTTCTCCTATTGAAACCCGCACGCTTGGCGCGACCTGGCAGACAACGAATTTAGTTTTGTCATCAAGCGCCGCATTCACTTCTTCAATTACGCCCATAGAGCAGATTCTGTGTGCTCGTTGTATTTATTGTTTTGCAAAAAGCGCGCGCAAATTCAGAAAATTCGGAGGCTAACAATTGTTAATTCGCCAAAATCAGGCTAATGCTTATAATATTGTAAATCATAAACTTTCGCATGAACCGTGTGTTCAGTTACTCGGCAGTGAACAAATCCAAGTACGATTTTGCATTCGCTTCGGAGAATTCCTTTTTTCTCGCAGCCGCTTTTGCATCAATAATTATTCCAATAGTTCTGCACTCCCAGGCTTTTCCAAACCAGCTGATTGTGGGAACGATTGTAAATGCGCTGCTCGCGCTCTGCGCCCTTTTTCTCGATTTTAAAAAATCCATTCCGGTTATTTTGCTCCCCGCAATCGCGGCTCTCGCTTCAGGTTTCGTTTTCGGAGCTTTCACTCCGGCACTGCTATTTCTTGTCCCTTTCATCTGGGCGGGAAATGCCGTGTATGTGTATGCGCTAAAGAGCCTCAAGGTTGTGAATGGGTCAAATTACATTCTCTCGCTTGTGTGCTCTTCGCTTTTGAAGGCAGCTTTGATAGGCGTGGGAACTTTCATTCTAATCCTTGCCGGGCTTGTTCCTGAAATTCTCTTGATTCCAATGAGTTTGGTGCAGTTTGCAACTGCGGTTCTGGGCGGAGCAATTGCAGGTTCAGCCCTATATTTGAGAAAATGAACCCATTTTTGCCATCAATCAAAAATATAAACCTCAAAACTGCACTATTTACTCATGCCAGGCAAATATGTTCCACCAAAGCAGATTCTGGATGCTATTTCAGAAATAAACCCGCATGCTCTCAAACAGATAATGATTGATGGCGGGACGATTGATAATGTTGGCACAAGAAGTGCTCGGGAACTTGAAGCACTAAGAGAAATGCACTATCCGCCGTTTTGCATGGTTTTAGTTTCATGCTTGTTCAGGCGCTCAAAAAGCGGAATCTTGATCCTAAATTCGTCATTGACACTTTAAAGCTCAATCACGCGCTTGCAAAGCCAGAAGTGCATTTGCTTGTGGAAGTTAAAGTCGGCAATCGTTACCATACCATTAACTTCTTTGAAGGCGCTGATGCGCAGCTGCATCTTGTAATGCACCGCGGGCAGCACAAAGGCCTCGTGTTCCAGGGCAATTCCATTACTATAAACACGCAAAGGCGTCACACCAGGGATTTAACGCCAGAATCACGGCCAGCTGAAATACTTCCTGAGTTTGTTAGAATTACAAAAGAAACTATGAATCGCAAACTCCCTTGGTTTAGGGCGAGAAAATTGCCGCTAACAGTGCATGTCCATCACGAGCCTATTCCTCTTGATCACAGGTACAAAAGGCCGCAGCCCGTTCCTTCACATCACCCAAAATGATAGGGCGTGCAGCTGTTTGCCCCTCTTTCGGTTTTAAAAACCTGTTTTTTTACTAAATCCTTACTTAAGGGAGAGTGGTCTAGTGGTTATGATACATCGTTCACATCGATGTGGTCGCAGGTTCAATTCCTGCCTCTCCCATTTTTTCGCACTGGGTGCTCTGTTTTGCTTGAAAAAGTGAAAAATTTTGCAATTTCCAACAAGTGGCTCATCATCCCATTTCTGATTTTTCTCATCTTGCAGATCTACCAAGCGGCATTTCCAAGCTGGGATTCTATTACATATATTTTCCAGGGCAAGTGGTTTTGCGGCCAAGAGATTTATTTTGAGTGGCTGCGCCCTCCGCTTCCGGGCGCTACAATGTGCCTACTAGGCGCAACGGAGCTATCTTACATACTCTCTGCCGCAGCAGCATCCATCCTGTACTTTATCGGCGCTTACATGGTTTTCCGTGACAGCGGCGTGAAAAACCAGTTCGTTTTCGGTGCGTTCGCTTTTCTTTTCCCGACGATTTTATTCTATTCCAATTTCGGAAGCGACCTCTTTGCAATCGCATTTCTTCTCATTGCCGTGGGCCTCAAAAGCCCTTTTTCCAAAGGCCTTGCATTCGGGCTTGCAACGCTCTCGCGTTACAATTTCCTGCTTTATTTTATCATATTCCTCCCTCAGCTCGAATTAAAGCCGAAAAAGATTCTTGAGTTCCTCGCAGGGTTGGTTCTAACCTGGATTCCCTGGGTGGTATATAATTATCTTGCAACAGGAAACGCATTTTTCAGCGTTGAGGAGTCTCTTGTTCTGAATGTTTTCCAAAAAGGAACGCTTGCAATGCCTGGCCCTATGCAGATATTTTTCATGCTCTTTTTCCTTGCCTTGTTTTTCGCAACTGGCTTCTCCAGGAATTTGAAAAGCGCGCCAAACCAGCTCGGCCTTCTCGCGCTTGTGCAGTTTTTCGTTTCCGGAATAAAAGAAAATCGCTTCCTTGCTCCGCTTGCAATCGCTCAGGCTCAGAACGCCGCTGGAGAAAAAAATCCTCTTTTGGGAAAAATCTTTCACGGAGCAGCGATATTGCTTTTCCTTCACGCAATTGTGGGCGGGTATTTCATTTACACTTACTCGCCCCAGCTCCCGCAGGAAGATTCGCTGCGCGCTTGCCGTGTATATTCAGATGACTGGGTTTATTTTTACCGCCAAGGAATTGTAGCAGAGCCATTGCCAGGGCCAGAAGAATTTGAGAAGAAAATAGAGGGCGGCTCAAAAATAGTGCTCTTCCACACTCCCGTTCCGCGAGAATTTGAAAAATATGTGCTCTCCAGCTCTGAAAAGTACAAAATCCTTGGAAATGATGCGTGCGAGCTGCAGCTAAAGAGCTATGAGTTAAAGGTCTGGCGCGGCTAATCTTTAAACGCGCTCGCTGTTACGCCGCCATCCCATGAGAATCTTGGGCGAACCTTCATGAGCCAGAGCTTTTCCGTCTGGTCATCTAAAATAAGCGCATACCCTTTCGAGCGCGGCATTTCCTGGTAATATTTGTCAAAATCCTGGTGCAAATACGCAGGGCGCAGCTGCGAAACAGCTTCAATATCTTCGCGCGCAGTCATCCTGTGAGAAATAAAGAAATCGCACTGGCTTATACAATCCGGGTGCAATTTGTTCGGGCGCTGCGTTGCAAGCACAAGTGAGAGCCCCGGCTGCCTTCCAACTCTTACCCATTCTAAAAGCACGGAGAGCGCGAGGCTTTTTTCATCTTTTGGCATGAACATGTGCGCCTCATCAATCATCATCCAGATAATCGGCATATCGCTCTGCCTGCTAAGACCTTTTGTTAGCCGCACTTCTTCCTCTTTCCTGTAGAGCATCCTCTCTTCAAAGAGCCGTTTTCCAATCAATCCGACAATAATGTCTCGCGCGCCTTCCATTCCCACTGCCTGCCTATAAGATGAGACATCAATAATCGTAACTGCTCCCGCTTTTGCTATTTCTTTTATCTTTGTTCCTTCTTTTTCGAAAAGTCCCCATGATTTTGCGGCAATGAACCTTCCTGCAACGGAGTCCCGTGAATTTTTTTCTGATTCTGTATCATTTCTTGCAGCGCTTGCAAGCTCATCAAGGCCAAATGCGGTTCCCATTTTTTCCTTAACCTTCTCAACTACGCGCGAAATCAGAACGCCTTCAGCATCTTTCCATGTGACATTGAAAAGGGTCATCCACTCCGCGGCTTCTAATTCCGAAACTCGCAGCGTGAACACCCCATCATATGGAAGTTCTTTCTTTTTGTAAAAATCCGCCATTCCTTTCGGCACTAAATAGTTGATTTCGGTTTTCGCAGCCTTCAAATCCCATTTGTTTAGTTCATCAAGGCCTTCTTTGGTCGGGATTTTAAGCGTCCAGAAGATTCCAACAGTATCAATTACCACAACGCCGATTCTTTGGCGAACTTCAATTGGCTGGCGCGCGAATTCTTCTATGAGCACGGCAAGAGAATAACTCTTCCCGCCTCCACGCTTGCCGCAGATGAGCATCAAGTGAGGCTTTGCAATATCAATTAGCAATTTTCTTCCAAGAACCGGTTTTTCCCCAGAGCTCAGCACAGATTTTCCGAAGTATGCGGTTCCGCGAGCGCCGTATTTTTCTATATCGCCAGTGGATCTTCCGATAACGGATGAGTCTTCAGTCAGGTTCACTGCCATGCTATGAATTCGCCTTTGGTGTATTTAATTCTATTTTGGGCGCTGCCCATGAAGTCGCCTGAACTCTGTTAGTGTTTCGTTAAAATTTGTGATTTCTGCCTTAAGGTCCAAAACAAGCTGACGGTTTTGTGGCGTTGGGGAAACTTGTGCGGCGATTTCGCTTATCTTAAGCATTTTTTCAACCTGCGCGATTGCATATTCGTGTGTGGCTATCTCCTGTTCAAATTGGTTTTTTAGCCCCACCCCTCTCCTGCTAGCCATATCTTCTATCCTACTTGCATTGTATAATTCATAGGCTGTAACCGCAAAAGCCCTTGCCGGATTGTGAAGTGCTTTTTCATCAAAGAAAACATCTACCGCGGTTTTTCCTTTTGCTTCATCCCTGACAGCCGAGAGCCCACTTAATGTCCTTCCCTCTCCAAACGCCTGCAAGTAATCCGTGAATTCCGGGTGTGTTCTTGCAAATTTTGTAAGATTTGTCATTATGCCTATGTGAACGGTTTTTCCTGCAAATCTCTTCGAGAGATTCTCATCCAAAGAAAATACATTATTTATTGAATTGCCCATGTTTTCCACTGCAAGCGCCCTGTCTTTAAGCCCAGGTTGGGGGTTGATAAAAAAAGTCGGTGGCTTGAGCTTTCTGTTTCGAAATATTTCTTCTGTCACAACGCCCAAGCTGGCGGCTCCAACTGTAATTCCTGCCCATTTGAGGAACTTTCTTCTGGAAATATTCCCTTCAGAAGCGGGTTTTGGCTTTCTTTCACGGTGAAAAAATTTCATAATCGATATTGAATTGCGTTTACGATCCTATTTTCCCTGCCCTATCAATCCTTCGCGCCATTTCCTAAGTGAATCCCTGTCCATGTTTATTGTTATATACCTGTCTCCTAAATCTCTTGTTCCTTGCCAATTTTCCTTCAATGTTATTTTCCCTTGACTTTCAAGCCGTTTCAGGGCATCATGCATTTGTTTCGGAGTAATGCCAAGGTGTTGCTGCGCATATGCAATTGAAATGGTTATATTTGATGGGGTATTAAATTCATTAAAATTTGGGCCCAGCAGTAACCTTCTTCCAATATGATCCCATACTTTTTCTTCAGCCATCTTCATTAGTTGAGGCTCGTTGTCCGCGTTTTTTTCTAATCCATACTGCGCTTCTATGGTCTGCCTGAAGCGCCTTACAGATGCTTTGTCCCCTCTGATACTTTCCATCTGCTCAATTCTTGCAGTGGCCTGTTTTGCATTTGCATTCAGCCTGCGGATATCAATGCCGGTTTTTGCAGCCGAACCTAGCAAAGCCGCGCCTAATCCGAGTGCCACAATCTTTCCTCGCAGGCCTACTTTCTTTTTCATGTACGGAGTAATGTTTAGGTGATATTTAATTGATTCTGCAAAGGCTATGTTTTGAAGTAAAGTTCAAATCTTTGGCTTGTAATAGTTCATTACATTTTCTCTTGCCCTTGAAGGCGAAAGCCCGTGCCTTTCAAGTCTTACCGCTTCAAGCCTTATGGCCTCTTCAGCAGGAATCCTGTTTTCAAAGCATGCGGCGATAACGCCTTCTCCCTTTGCGGCAATATCGAGTAGTTCATGAAATTTCAGGCGCTTTGCCGGGCTATTTTTTGTCTCTTTCCAATAAACCCTGCCCGGAACTCTTTTTGGCATGCAATCCCTGCTATTTAAAAAAAATCGAAAAGGATAGGGCTGAGAAGCTCGAGGTGGGGGTTAAATTAGTGAGCTTCTCATCCCCTTCCCTGCCCTAGCTTTTAGCTAAGTATAACACTTTTCTTCCGCTCTGGATTTTTTTGAGATACCCTTCGCGGTAGAGCTTACTAAGCCTCTGGCATGCTGCATTAAGGCCCTTGTAATTCATCATGGTCTTGATGTCTTTTGCAGTGCATCCTCCCCTCTCCTCGACCATCTTTAGTATTGCCTGGTCGGGTTCGGGGAGGATTTCGAACCTGCTTTGCGTACTGTTTTGCGTATTGTGTACTGGGGTTTCGGGGGTAGTTTTAAGCGAAAACATGATTTTATCGTACTTCTCATTGATGCTTTCAAGGATTGTGTTGGTCCTATCCCTTTCCTGAACCAAGCGGTACATGAGAGCGGCAAGAACTTTAGGGTTGTCTGATTGCTGCATTATTTGCTCAAGATCAGCCATCTCATTGAACTTTGGGCTGATTTTTTCAAGCAGTTCCTTTTCTTTTACAACACTCTTGAAAATATCATGATTATTCATGTACATTCATGATAGTATCATGATATATAAA
>DATDXA010000056.1:0-10579 GCA_035289485.1 archaeon
GCTCGCAGATGCGGAAACAACCACAGTATATTTCGGGTTCTGCGCATCGCCAGTGGAAACTTGTGTGACTGCTCCGTTGCTCACAGTTGCGTTGTAGTGCGCAGGAGGGGTTGTTCCTTCATCGGTCACATTCACCTTGCCGTTGCCGATAATCCCTAGCTGATAAAGTGTTGACCTCAAATCCTTCGTATTCTCATTTCCTGCGCATTCAACAAACATCGCGCGGAACTGTTCTCCGATTACTGTTCCGCAATCAGCATTCACATTGCACTGCGGGCACTCTTGGCATGTGTCATATGTGCTCTCGCATGCGGCGGCGACCTGCGGAGGCCCGTTGCAGTAATATGGCGCCTTGCTCCCGTGGATGCTGTTAGAAACAACTTTTGCGCTTGGGTAAAATGCCGAGCAAACGCTCACTGAAGTTGCGGTGTAGCCAACGCATGTCTTGCCGAGGCTTTCGCACACTTTTGTCCCTGTGTTATTCGCAGCATCAGAGCGCACAAGGTAATAAGTTTTGCCGTTTATTGTCTTTGACTGCGGCGGGGTTGCATTCGAATTTCCTGAATTATTGCCCGTGTTGCCCTGTGCTCCCGCGTTTCCAGTTCCGGTATTTCCCGCGCCGGTTTGCGCGCTTGTTCTCATGTACACTCCGCCCTGTGTTGTAATCTCGGTGCTTGGAATGCCAACGCATGTTGCAAGCTGCGCTGCGGTTGTTGAATAGCACGCCGCATTGCCAATACAATTCGTTGCCTGCCACTTGTTGCATCCGGGGCTTGCCGTATCCGGAACGCACTGCTGGTATGCATAGCCGCTTGCGCAGCTGATTTGATTCAATTCACAGTCATTGTATGGGCAAGAAGCTGCGCCAGTATTTATCCCAGCGCCAATACCTGCATTCGCCCCTGCCGAAACCACCGTGGGGCCTGAAACAAAATATGTGCTGTTGCTGCAGCGGATTGAATTCGCCGAGCCGTTGTAATTTGAAAGCTGGCATGTAATTGAGCCTGTAGTTCCAGGCGCATTATTTATGCACGAAACCGGTTTTGCAGGGTTATTCGCAACCGGCCCTGGCCCCGCAAGATAGCAAAAAGAATCCGCAGCGCCAACGGCGTTGCAATTTACCTGCCCCTGGTTTTTGAAAGTGCACTGGTAATCCGCAGCGCTTGCAAACGCGGCGATAAATACTAGAAAAATTGCAATTGAAATGAACCTAAACGAAACCATGCATTCCTTTGCTGTCTTTTTCCTTAAAAGGCTATCGAAAGTTAACAAGGAAAAAACCTTTTTAACCACCTTGGAGCGGTTTTGTATAAAATCAGTTTTCATAATTCAAAACGGGGGTTTTGTAAAAATGGCAATGGAAGTACAGGCAGTAAATATTGTTGCGTTGGTTGTTTCAGCGATAGCAAGCATGGGGCTTGGAATGCTCTGGTATGGGCCGCTCTTTGGCAGGCAATGGATGGCGCTATCCGGCATTAAGGAGCCAACAAAAGAGGAAAAAGACAAGATGATGGGCAAGATGATGCCGATGATGGCTGCGGGATTCGTGGCTTCACTCATTGCGGCGTATGTGCTTGCGGTATTCATCCAGTTTTCAGGCGCAGTAGGCGCATTTGAGGGCGCATTAACAGGGTTCTGGGTTTGGCTTGGGTTCATTGCAACCGTGAGCCTGAATACAGTGCTCTGGGAAGGCAAGCCGATAAAGCTCTACCTTCTCAATAACGGCCACGAGCTCGTGCATTTCGCACTAATCGGAATCATTATTGCTTCAATGGCTTAAGCAATTTCAAAAAAGCAAAATTTCAAATTGGGGGCTTTTGCCCCGTTTCATTTTTTTAGCCGATTTTTTTTCTTAACTCATTATACACTCTTTCGAAAGTGCCGGCATCTCCCCAAATTCGGCATATTGCATTCACTCTTTTAAAATCCAGATTTTGCATCTCAGCTAATTTTTCTGTAGGTGCTTTTTTTGATGTGAACGCCTCTGTCGAATCTATAATTCTTGCCATTCCGGAGTAGACAATGATATTATCCCCGTGCAGATGCCCATGGACCATCCCTGCATTGTGGAGTTTTGCAAGCTGTGTGGCGAGACTTGTCTCAATTTTTATTTTTTGTGCTGTGTTTGCATGAAGCAATGCCTCGAACAAATGGGCGCCTTTTTTGGGAACTGAAATCAAGTAATCGTTCCCTTCAGCAGTCATAAGCAGGCCTACTGGGGATTCTGTTTTTACTCCGGCCCTGAGCATATCAAATAGATTTTTAACCGACTCTGTGCCGGTATACCCTGTTGCCGTAGGGTTGGTTCGCGTACCTACTTTTTTGAGAAAGTAAAATTTATTGCCAGGCGTCTCAAAGAGATATGCATTCCCGATACGAAATTTAATGTCCCATGTTTGTGGTTTTTGTATCGGCTTTCTTAGCCACATGCTCACAGGTGTTTCTTTTTTTTCAGCGTTGCTGGCATCTGGAACAGGGAATTTACCAATGCCGCGCAGATTTACACGCCTGAAACCTCTAGTTCTGAGCCAGACAAGATTTCCCGCATCGCGGGTTTTCTGCCTTAATAAATTCCGCGCATCTATTCGGAACAATTCTAATCTTTCCGCTATTTTCTTCATGAAATAAATACTCTTAGCCAAAAGTTAAACTTTTGCTCACGCGCTGTGCACTATTTCAACAACATCGCGGCTCTGCAGCTCATGCTCTTTTCCAATCAGCTGGCGTGTTTTCACATTAATCGCCTTGATGAATTTGTCGCCAAAATCGGTGTGCAGCCTGTATGCAAAATCAAGCGCGGTTGAGTGAGGCGGCAAAAGGAAGCAATCAGGCATCGTTCTTCCCTGTGCATCAGTAAGCCCCTTTGTCCCGCCAGGAAAAATCGCAATGTAGCCAAGCAGCTTGAACACCGCGGTTTCCAAAACTTCCTGAACCCCTGTTCCCTTGAATTTTTCAAGTACATTCTTGCGGATATAATCAAGCCCCTGCTTTTGCTTTTCATTCAGTTCTTTGAGCACTTTAAAATCATCATTTCCCTGGATGTATTCAAGCGAGCCGTCCTTTGCCGCGCGCTTGAGTGTTAGCTCGGCAATTCCGCTGCATGGGATTATTATTTTTGAGGGAAATTTTTTCTTAAGCGCCTCAAGGTTCTGCGCCGCATTCGGGTAATCCGCCTTGTTCGCGGCAATCACTACTGGTTTTGATTTCTCGCGGAACTTGCGGGCGAAAGATTTTTTCTCATCCTCGCTCCACATCATGGGTTTCTTGTCTGTAAGATTTAATTCAAGCAGCACCGAATCTATGTGCGCTTCCGTTGCTCCGATTCCTGAGAGGTTCTGCGCCATTGCAGTGACAAGCTTTGCCTTTGATTCGAAAGGTGTTCCTGCAAATTTTCTCCAGTTCTTATCAATTATTCCCAAAAACCACAAATCAATTTCCTCCTCTAAAAATTCAACATCCCTTGCAGGGTCGTGGCTTCCAAGCGCCACCGCATCCCCCTTTTCATTCGTGCTCCCGGAAATATCAATTACATGTATCAAAACATCCGCGCGAGAGAGGTCCGATAGGAACTGGTTTCCCATTCCTTTTCCCTCATGCGCTCCGGGGACAAGCCCTGCAACGTCCACAAGTTCAACTGGCACAAAGCGCACATGCTCATGGCAAAACCCTGTGCGCGGGTTGCACTGAACATTAAAGTCCTTATCAGCGCACTCAATTCGCACAAAGCCAACCGCTTTGTTCGCCTCAATTGTCGTGAAAGGGTATGCTGCCATCGGCACATCCTGCATTGTTGCGGCATTAAAGAATGTGCTTTTTCCGGACGATGGCTTTCCTACAACTCCTATAATCATGCACGAATTTGGATTTGGAAAGGGTTAAATAATATGGGCGTGCCTTAGGCTGGCGTGTTTTCGATGTTATTGTAAAACTAACTGGGCTATTGACACCGCGCTGAGTAATAAGCTTCCAATAAAGAGGCATATAACTGCCCGGTTATACAATAGCCCCATTTCCTTCTGGCGCGCTTCTATGTCTTTTTCAAGAGTGTTGAATTGCTTGAGAATTTTGCCATAATCAATCTTTTCCTTAGAGTTAAGTATTCCATATTCATTTCTCGGTACTTCCATCGGCTTAAATGCAAGCACTATTATGAGCAGCAATGATGCGCATGAGAGAAAAAGCATGGATATTGCCGCTGGCAGAAGTATCAAGTAATTATTTCCTGCTTTTGCAACCAAATCCTTTGCAATGAGTGGGAATGCGAATCCAAGTATTCCAAGATTCAGTGCAAGAAGGTTGAAGCAGTTGCGTTTCATTTCCCGAAGCCTTCGCATCCGGAAAAAATAAAGTTTTTGGGAGAATCTGAAAGCTTCAATCCGGTCTTCATTTATTTCCATATTACATCCGTTTATGCACGTTCATAAAAATAGTTCTGCCGCGGCTTGGCGAGGTTTTTATTCCAAATGCATCAACTAATTTGCATGGGTATATTAGGTAATTTGATTGGCAAAAAAGATGATGCTGCAAAAGCAGAGCCATCAGCACCAGAAACCGAATCAGAAGGCAAGTACTCAGAATCCTGCTCCGTGTGCGGGGGCGGCGGAACCGACAAGAAATGGGCGGGGAAGTACTGGCATCGCAAATGTTTGAGATCAGCCAAGAAGATGGCTAAAGGGATGTTCTAATTTCTCATGTTTTCCAATCCGATTTTTCAAAGAAAAATATTCGCCGCCAGAAGCGAAACTATCCCTGTAATTGTGCTTATCACGACAAGGTGCGGGCGCAGCCTTTGTGAATTCTCCGCCATTGTAAGGAAAGCGATTTTTGAAATGTAGTAAATGAGCAGTATCTGCGCGCCAAAAAAACCAATCCCGCTAAGCGAGCCAAAATCCCCCCAAAGCCAGAGCGCAAAGGTCATGAATATCATTCCTTGAATGAATTTTTTCCCACTGAAAAGTATGTGCACAAGCGCGGAGAGCGCAAAAACCCAGAACAGGTTTGAAAGCCCAAAATTTAGCAGCCAGCCTACATTGAAGCTGAGAACTTCGGAGATGAATGTGAAAAATGTGCTCATGTTTTCCCCTTCAGAACCTGTTATAGGTAGTCTCCATGAATGCAAGGAGAAAAGTTACGGTTGCCCCAATCGGGGTTAGGATTGAATCCCGTATTATGTCAAGCCCGAGCCCTCCGAGGGCAAGCGTTCCAAAGTAGAACGCGAGCGAAATTATTGCCGCGTCAAGTGCATTTTTTACAAATCCCATATCCTATATGCGCATATTAGATATATAGAATTTAAGCCTGTTTTTTGACCGTTTTGTGGTAAATATTATATATTATTGCATATATTGGTTAATTATGGGTAAAATTTTACTTGATGCCATTGACAGGAAGATACTCTCTGAACTTGACAAGAATTCAAGGATTCCGGCCTCTATTCTTGCCAAAAAGGTGAAAAAATCCAGGGAATCGGTAAAATACCGCATCCAGCAGCTGCAATCAAAGGGCGTAATCCAGAAATTCATCACTTCCATAGACCCAAATAAGCTTGGCAATTACATGTTCAAGATTTACCTAAAGCTTGAGAACATTCCAGACGAGCGTGAGAAGTTTTTTAATGAACTAAAGCGCAACAAGGACGTTTACTGGATGGGGATATCTGATGGCGCGTTCGACATTGTTTTTGCAATACTCTCAAAGAACATTCCTCAAGGATATGATAAGATTAATTTCCTTCTCTCGGGCTGGGAGCATATAATTGTTGCGCGCGTGCTTGGCACAATGGTTGACACAACCCAGTACCATAAAAAATTCTTTCTCGAAGAAAAGGACAGCAGCCCCGTGGTCATTGCCGGCGCAGTTGTTGAGAATGAAGTGGATGAACTTGACATGAAAATACTTCGAATACTTGCAAATGATGCGCGAATTTCTCTAACCGAACTTGCGCGCAAGGTGAATTCAACAATTGAAGTTGTCAGGGGGCGGATAAAATCGCTCACAGACAAGGGCATAATCCTAAGCTATAGGATTTCGGTGGATTTCAACCTTCTTGGGATGGAATTTTTCAAGGCCATAATTTATTTCAAATCGCTTTCGGAGAATGATGAAAAGGCGCTTTATGAGTGGATGAGGGTGCACCCAAATTCCCTCTACTATATTAGAAGTATTGCCCCCTGGCAGGCTGAGTTTGAGTTTGCGGTTGAAAATTACCAGCACTTCAATTCGATAATAAATGATTTGAGAAAAGCTTTCCCGAAAGTAATTAGAAATTATGAGCATTTGATTATGATTTATGAGAACTGGATGCCTGCATATTCTGAGATGCTGAAAGCAAAATGAACTTCACGCGCGCCCGTAGGCATCCTCATACCTCTTGATGTCATTCTCATCAAAGTTCCCGAATGAAATTTCAAGGAAGCGCGCGTTGCGCGAAGCTAGAATCCTGTGCCTTGCTTTTTTGGGAACCATTATCATCTCCCCCTTGCGCAGTTTTTTTCTCTTCGTTCCCACTACTGCGGTGAGCCCCTCATCTAATGCGACCCATAATTCTTTACGGTGCTTATGGGATTGAAGCGAAAGAATGCCGCCTCTTTTCACGGAAATTATTTTCACGGTGGTTTTTTCGTTATGGGTGTATTCCTCGAATTTTCCCCACGGCTTTTTCACAATCTTTGGCCTTTTCATTTGCTAGTTACTGGTCAGAAAATCTTTAAATACTGTTTTTCGCCAAATCTGATTGGTTTACATGTTCAATTTACGGGAACTTCTGGATATTTTTCTTAGAAAAACTCCAATAGAGGCGTTTGCCGGAAGGCGCATTGCACTTTCAACGGGCGCAGTGACTTATGCAATTTCATTTCTCGTGGTTGCAGTTCTCATGCTTGTTGAAATAATGATTTTTAGGTTCGGATATTTCATTTTGAATAAGGAGGGGTTTGTGCCGTTCCTTATAGGCGCTGGCCTCATTTTAGTTTCCGCAATAATTATCATCCCAATCGCGCTCATTGCAGGCTTTGTGTGCGCATACATATGGGGCGCAATCCATTATTTCCTCGCGCGCTTCTTTAGCAATAAGCCAGGGAGCTTAAATGATTTCAACGGCTCGCTAATTACGCTTTTTTCTTCGGTAAAATTCGCAGAGGGGCTGATTTTGCTGATTCCTGTAATCGGCTGGCTCGTTGCCGCAGTGATGCCGCTTTATGGGCTGTTTCTCACTTTCAAGTTCATGAAAGAGAAGTTCAATCTCACAGAGCCGCAGGCGGCAATAGTTGTGCTGCTCCCCTTCAACATAGCACTTGGCGCGCTTCTCCTTGTAGGCCTTGCCGTTTCATTTGCACTTGTCGGAACGCGCCTGTTCTAAACTGGAAAATTTCAGTTGCGCCTATTTCAATGCTTTTGTAATCTCTTTTTTTAGAAGATCGCTAATTTCCTTTCCGGAAATTTTTCCCTTTAGTTCTTTCATCGCATCGCCCATAAGAGGCGCGAGCGCTCCCATTCCCTTTTCCTTTACAATTGCGGAGTTTCTTGCAACGACTTCCTGAATTATTTTCTCCGCCTCTTTCTTGTCAGTTCCCGCAGCCCCCAGTCCTTTGAGTATGTGCAAGAGCGGCACTGCGGGATTGCGGCACTTTTCTGCAATCACTTCTGTTTGTATCTCTTTGGGGAGCTTCCCGCCCTTAATTGCAATTATGAATTCTTCAAGTTCGCGCTCGCCAAGATTTTCCACAGCTGCGCCCTCGCGCCTTGCTTCCACAATGGCTTCGAGCAAAAATACCGCGGTTTTCTTAGGGTCTGCTCCCGAATCAACCATTCTTCCAAAGAAGCGCGCGTAATTGCTCATTTTCATCTCGCCGGCAAGCTTTTCATTCAGCCCCCATTCCTTGTAGAGCTTGAGGCGCTCTTCGATGCTCAGGGGAAGGTGCGCTGAAATTTCCTGCAGCGTTTCATCATCCATATCCATGGTTGCAATATCAGTTTCCGGATACATCCTTGCGGCTCCTGGCAGGGGCCTTAGGTATTCATTGTTTCCGCCCTCAAGCGCTCCGCGTGTCTCTTCAGGAACCCCTTCAAAGCAGTGCGCAGCCCTTTCAAGAATTGCTTTAATTGCGGCACCTGCCTTTTCTCTCTGCCCTGCAACCATCACGAACGCATCTTCGGCTGCGCAGCCAAGTGAGGACTTCACACTCAAAACTTCCTGCTCCGTAATTCCATAATTTGGCAGCTCATCGCTGTGGAATAATCCTTTGAGCCCCGCTTTTGCCTTCACATGATCCGTGAATTCCGTTCCAAGCCTTCTATTGGGCTGCAGCTCTTTTCCCAAAAGCCCTGCAAATTTTTCAAGCTTCACGGCGATTGCGCTTTCGCCTTTTGAAATCGCGTTTTTGAGTATTTTCGCTTCAGTTCCTGAAAATAAATCGGTGATTTCAGTGCCTTCTGTACCCGATGCAGGCTTTTTAGCGCCGCGCTTTGCAAGCTCTGATTTTATTTCAAGAAGAGTGTTCTGCCTTTGCACTTCGCGGCGCACATATTCATCAATTATTTCAAGGTCCTGAACTCCTTTAATTTCAGTGCGAGCGCCTCCCCTTATTGAAACGTTCAAATCCTGCCTGATTGTTCCAAGGCCGCGCTTTACTTTTCCAGTGAGGCGAAAAATTGTTCCGATTGCGCGCGCAGCTTCCTTAGCTTCCTGCGGAGTTTCAATTCCGGGCTCAGTTGCAAGTTCAATTAGCGGAATTCCAAGCCTATCTAGCCTGTATGTGATATGCCAATCCCCCTTCTCCGTTGGGCGGGCTGAGTCCTCTTCAAGAACAATTGTCTGTATCCCTAGCTTCTTATTCCCCACATCAATCGAGCCGCCGGTAGCAACTAAAATGGTTCTTTGAAATCCGGAACAATTTGAACCATCTGCGATTGCTTTGCGCATCACAATCATTTCATCTATCACTCGGCTCTTTGAAAGAAGTGCAACTTCTAATGTGGTCCTTAATGCATCGTCATCTAAAGGCGCAATTGGCTCTTCGTCAATTTCAATTAGCCCAATTGTGTCGTAATAACCTTCGTAAATATAGTATAATCCCTTTTCGACTGCCTCTATTGCCGCTTTGTCATGTTCTCCTAATTCAGATGCCACTGCCCTGATTCTCCTCTTAACTTTGAAATCCGGCGTATCCTCGCGTAGTAATGATGGTGTCCGAGAAAAAAGCTTGCCAGTATCAAGCTGCTGATGACACTCAAGGCCGCATTTCAACCCAAGTGCTTTGTAATCAAAGTCCAATGAAAAAACCCTTTGATATAAAACGGCAAATTAATGCTTTAAACCTTCTCAGTAAACTACTTTTTAACTATTTCGACAATTGACGATGTATATGTCTGTATCTTTTCGCGTGCTGGAAACAAGGGCATTCGGAGAACTGTATCCTGCTTTAGATGCTTTTGAGCAAAATTGGATAAGTAAAATCATAGCGCAACTGAAGACAAATCCTTTCGCAGGAAAACCGCTGGGCTTTGAGTGGTTTCGGGAAAAGAAACTGGGCGGAAAAAGGCTCTATTACCTGATTTATCAAAAAGTCGGCATTGTCCTTCTTGTTGCCTTTGGCGGGAAAAAGGAGCAACAGAAAATCATAAGCCATATATTGCAAAATCTCAAGGAGTATGATGAACTGGTAGCCAAGGTTCAATGAATGGCTTCCCTTATCCTTCCATTTTTTATGTCCTCAAGGCTCCTTTCAAGCTGGGTGATGACATCTGGAAGTTCCTTTTTCCTTTTGGGATTTTTGGTTTCTTTCCTTGAAATGGCAATCGTTTTCATGAAATATTATTATTCGGCTGTTTATATATTTTTAACGCCGTGACGCTTAATTCCCGCGCAGCCTATACACTTTGTTTCTTCCAAGCCATTCGAATTCAATTTCCGCGCCCATTCCTTCAAGGCAGCGAGAGCAAGTGCTTTTGTCCAAACCCGTGCGGCGTGCAACCTCGCGCACCCATAATCCAAAATTTGATGCTTTGAGAGCGGAGCGGATCTTATCTTCCTTGTCTGATTTGGGCTTCACATCAAGAATGAGACATTTGTCTTATTTAAATGTTTTCACACCTGCAGCTTTGCACGTAAAGTGGCAGTTGCACGTAAAGTCTGAATCTTGCACGATTAGTATGATTTAGCTTCTTCGTATTGTTTGAAAACTCGCCTAATTTCAATTAACGCCTCTTCTCCACACATAGCATTTACGTTTGATAGGGCGCCAAAATGTGAATTCTTCTTATATTTTTCAAGGTTATCATCCGAGGTCAAAATTACTGTTGAATAGGGGCTGTAATTACCCATATATACCGCGGAGCGGATTATTGTGCCTTCCCCATCGGTTGCCTTTATGAAAAATGGTTTTTCCACGGGGTGAAATAACCCATTCAAGTTTTCCGCAAGCTCCTTGTTTTCTTTTGCAACAGCTTTCATTGCGGCTTCAAAATCGGAACTTAGCTGTTACGTGACAGCGCTTATGGTTCCATTTTTTTGTTTGTCCCTGAACACTTGATTGGGCGTTTTGTATTTTAAGCTGGAGTGTGGCGTGCGGTTGTACTCGCG
>DATDXA010000057.1:0-34265 GCA_035289485.1 archaeon
TTTCACCAAATACTCAGCTTAAGCTGCCCGCCAGAAACATCGATTGCGTGCTCTGTGAGCTTTGAGACTTTTCCGCTAAAGCCTGTGAGAAGTCCTGAGAGCAGCCCCTTGTAATAACTATAAGTTATTTTGTCGTAAGGCGTAAGCCATGGAAAGTAATTTACCTGCACTGCGAATTCACCCGCTTTTCCTGTAATGAGCACCTCGCCAAAGCCTGTTGCGGAAATAAAATCCGGGATGAAAACGGAGTAGTCATTCCCTTTTTCGCTTTCGGCTATTTTTTTGCCCTGTTCAAAAGCGGTGCTGAAGAGAAGCTCCTTAACGCCTTTTTTTTCCGCAGCCGTGAGCTCAATTAAATAAAGAAGTTCAATTCCGGCCTGAAAATAGCGTTCGCCATGAAAACTTAGCTTGTTGCGCTCGAATTTGAAAATGTTAGATTCAATCATGCTTTTTAGCGAAGCGCGTGAATACTCGGGCTTTCGAATAGCATTCATCTCATTGTAAGTCCCGCTCATCTGGAAAGCCGCATCCGCCTTGAAAATGAAAGGCGCAAGGCCCTGCTTTTTCAAATAATCCGCGGGAGCGCAAATGAGCCGGCATTCCTTATCGCCCCTTCCAGTGCACTGCGTTTGAACGCCTTCAACTGAAGTGTCATGAACAATCCATGCCCAGCCTCCGGCAAGAACGCCGGCACCCAGCATGTATCCTAAGCCGTTTTTGCGGCACACAATATGGTCTGCCATTCCGAATTTTACTATTTTTTTCTTCAAATCGTAATCATATTCCGGAAAATTGCCCCATGTGGCGCCCATAAAGCTCATGAAAAAGGGGATAAAATTGTCGACCGTTTTTTCTCCGCCCTCTTTGAGGCGCGGGATTTCAAAGGAATTGCAATAAGCGTTGCCGTGATTTTTCCCAATCGAGTAGGCGATTTTTTTTCCCTCTTCACCGAATTTTTTCACCAGCCCTTTTTCAAATTCTGCGAGCTGGGTTTCGGAGAGCAAAACATTTCTCTGGCTAATTTGCGCCCCTTGCGCGTTCTTTACGGTTACAATAAAGCCGGGGGAATCTATCCTTACCACTTGCGGGAGAAGGATATTTTTCACAAACCATTTTACGAGATCGCGCTTGAACGGTAGTGTCATAAGCCTGAAACTATAAGCCCTTTTTTGGTTATTTCCAAATCGTATCTGCCGCCCGGAGTATCGGTATAGCGCATCTTGCTAATTTCTAAAGTGCGCACCCTTTTCTTTCCGATTGCAGCGGAAGATAGCAATAATGTCCCATCGCACAAAAATTCTGAAACAGTGTCCCTGCTAATCCCCTGCGCGCCTTCAACGCGCTCGCTTGTGACAATTGCCGTGGCTTTGGATTTTGTGATTGCGCTGAATATTTTCTTGATTTTTAGCCTGCTAAGGGTTGCCTGGTCGAAAAGCGCGGGCAGGGTTATTGTTGGTATGCGGTCGCGCAATTGCTGCTGAATTTCCTCAACCGAAGCAGGATTAGTTGAAATGGAATCTAAAGAATCAAGTGCGACGATATCATAGGGCCCTTTTTCTATTTCGCGCAGCACATTCTCAACTATCTGAGGGTTTGAGCTGTCAATCGTTACAATCTTTAGGTTCTGCGCTTTTGAAGCGTCCCAGCCAAACTGCTTCATTTGCATCTCAAGCCTTCCTTCCCCCTGCTCAAGGTTCAGGTAGAGGCACTTCTTTCCCTTTACTGCATTATTGTATAAAACATGTGAGCAAAAATTGCTCTTTCCGGTTCCTGGGGTTCCTGAAATAAGTATAAGTGAACTTTTTGGAAAGCCGCCCTCAATCAAATCATCAAGGCCCGGGATATATGTTGCGACCCTGTCTTGGGAAACCATGGTAAACAGATTGAATTTAGTATTATATAAGGCTGCCTTAACCTTCTTTTTTTAGGCGGAATATTTGGCGCAAATGCGCTATTTGGCACGGATTTTCATGCAGTGCGTTTCTGATGCCGCTCTTTCTCAAAATTTTTAAAGAGATAAGGCGGATATCCTTGTATGCTTGGAAGAAAGAAAAAGGAAGGAAAGCCGATTCCGGAAACTTCGGATATGAAAATGTGGCGCGAGGAGTTTAAGGAAATGAAGCTTGAGGACCATGATAAGATGTTGAAGAATTTGGGGCTTGATGAAGAGGACATTGCAGAATTCAATGAGGTCGAAACAAAGGGCAAAAAGCTTGAGGATCTTTTAGGGCTTGACGGAGACGGCCAAGGGGCGAAGCAGGCCGAACCTGAAAGCGCGAAGAAGAAAAAGAAGTGAATTTTATGCGGCAAGTTCCGCATGCTGTTTATGAAATTCAAAATATTACCCGCTAAAAAATCCGATATCCCTGCAATTGCAGAACTGTTCCGTGTTGAATTTGGCAAGGCCCCCTACAATGAAAAATGGGGCAAAAAAGGCTCTCTGAAAAAAATCCGGATGCATTATGCTAATTACAAAATTCTCATTTCAAAAGTTAGCAGAGAACTTGCAGGGTTCATAGTTTTCTACAACGATTTCTGGTTCGGGAAAAAAATTGTTTTCATAAATGATATTGTGGTTTCTGAGAAATATCAGAATTCAGGTATAGGAACAGAGCTGATGAATCGTGCGGAGCATGCATTTCGAAAAAAAGGCGTGCGCGAATCTTATCTGATTGCACTGGAAGGCAAACACGCCTTTGACTTTTACCACAAGGCACATTACACCAAAACAAAATGGGTGCTAATGAAAAAGAAACTCTGATTTCACTGCGAAATTCTTGCGAAATGGAAAAGGCTTCTTGCCTGCCAGTAGAGCGCAAGAGCGCCAACTCCTGAAATCCATCCAACAAAATAAAAGCCGAAAGCAATCGAACTATTTCCTGTGAGGTGCAGCGAAATTCCCTGCATCATGCTCCATGCAAAAAGCGAGGCGAGAATGACGCCTACTACGAAGAAGAAAATCGATTTTCCCATCATTTCCATTACTTGATTGTTCATCAGAACAATCAAAGTCCGAGGGGGTATATAAGCTTTTTATCTGCATCCTAATCAAAGCATAATTATGGCAATAAAGTCAGTACTGTTCGATTTGGACAATACCCTTATAGATTTCATGCGCATGAAAAAAATCAGCTGCGAGGCCGCAATCGCCGCAATGATTGATGCCGGTTTGAGAATGGAAAAGGAAAAGGCATACAACCTGCTCTTTGACCTCTACGGAGTGCACGGAATCGAGCATGGCGAAATTTTCCAGGAATTCTTAAAAAAAGTTGCCGGAAAAATCGATTACAAAATTCTCACGCGCGGAATCAATGCTTACCGCAAAATGCAGGTCGGGTACTTGGAGCCATATCCTCATGTACGGAGCACACTAATCGCTCTTAAGGGAAAAGGACTCACTTTGGGAATTGTTAGCGATGCTCCGCGCATGAAGGGGTGGATGAGGCTAACGGAGATGGGAATTGTCGATTTTTTTGATGTTGTTGTAACGCTTGACGACACGGGGAAACGAAAACCGAGTTCACTTCCTTTCAAGGCGGCGCTAAAAGAACTCAAGGCCCGCCCAGAGGAAATACTTTTTGTTGGGGACAACCCTGAGCGTGACATTGAAGGTGCCAAAAAAATGGGCATGAGAACCTGCCTTGCAAAATACGGGCAGATTTTTCCTGACACGAAAACGAAAGCGGATTTTGAAATAAAGGATATTGAAGAGCTTGAAAGGATTGTTTCACTGTAAATGGTGTTGAAATGAACAAAGCAAAAATGAGGGGGACAAAAAGGAACGGAGCAAAGGCTAACGCGGCTGTTCACGAGAAAAAGCTCGTAGCGGGGATAAAAGCTTTCTTCAAATCCGCAGGGAAGAAAAAAGCGGTCGTGGGCCTTAGCGGAGGAATAGATTCAGCAGTTGTTCTTTCTTTGCTTGTAAAAACCCTTGGGAAGGAAAACGTTGCCGCAATAATGATGCCAAATACCTCTCTTACACACAAGCAAAACATGGTTGACGCACAAAACCTTGCAACGGAGCTCGGTGTTACTCACTTTGCAATAGAGATAGATGATTTTTTGCACACTTTTGCGGAATTGCCTTGGAGCCAAAGTGAAATCGCCCGCGCGAATTTGAATGCACGGGTTCGCGCAGTAATACTTTACAACTATGCCAATTCGAATGACGCATTAGTTGCAGGCACGGGCAACAAGAGCGAACTTTACATGGGCTACTTCACAAAATACGGCGATGCCGCTGCGGATTTTTTCCCGATAGCGGATTTGTACAAGAAAGATGTGCGCGCGCTTGCAGAACACATGGGTCTGCCCCGCGAATTCTTAGAAAAGGTGCCTTCAGCTGAACTTTGGGAAGGGCAAGAAGATGAGAAAGAGATGGGAATGACCTATGAAGTGCTAGATGAGCTGCTGCCGCTCATTCTTGCCGGAAAGAAAATTCCAAAAGAGAAAAGAAAAATCGCGGAAAAAATTTCCAAAGTGATAAAAGCAACGGAGCACAAGAGGGCTGCGCCGCCAATATTGAGGGTTTAATCTACATAACGGATTTTTGTTTTGCGCGCGGCGCACTATTCTTAAAAAAAATCAAAAAAGCCCGAGTACTAAAATCAGGGGTTTGTTCCCCGGGCGAAAAATTTACAAAACCCTAAAATCCAGTTCTGTTCCTTCTGCGAGTTCTGTTTCGTCAACTCCGCTAAGGAAGATGCCGATTGCCATTCCTTTCTTTGCGTTATGGCCGTATTTGGATTCGACATCCACAATTTGTATTTCGCGGTCATTGAAAGTGCCTTTCATGTTTTCGGCAATGTAGCCGTCTGCAACTTCTCCTACCACGAATATGTTGTCATGCGAGTAGAACCTGCATGCTTTTTTCACAACAATTTTGCCGGTTGTCAATGGGGTTTTGCCCATTGTCTGGCTTGCCCTGCTGCTGGGCGTTGAAACGAATGCGTTTTGGGTTACAAACCCGGTTTTTTTGGAACCAAAGGTCAGTGTAGTTAGGCTCATCGTCAATTCCTCCCTGAATTTTTGCTTAAAATGACGTGAACTACTTAAACAATTAGGTAATTAATATCCCAAACGCATATGCTATCTGAAAATTTAAGGCTTGTAAAGTTCGGAAAGTTAATTCAATGGGTTATTTTGTGCCCTCTTTTTCACTTATTGTCGAAAAAAACTGGTGCTAAGGCTCCTTTCACCAAAAAGCGCCTAGCGCTCCTTTTTTTTCGCAATGGCTCTTTGCGCTTCCTTTTCTATCGCCGCAAGCGCTGTTTTAACCGACTTTTCAGCGCTCCAATCCCTTGCGTCGGCGTGGAACTGAAATCCCGCTACAACCGCCTTTACTTTGGTCTCAACCTCTTCTTTAGCCCCTGTTTTATGGAATTCCTTGAAATGCACATCCATTAGGAGTTCTCCGTGCATCCTATCGTTTAGTTTGTCATAAGCGCGCTCTAAAAGGTTGCGAATCGTCGCCTCATCAATGCCGTGGCCCTGTGGCATATTCGAAATGTTGAGCTTTCGTTCCATGTGATCCCCTGCAAGATTAGGGCTTTGGGGTTAAAAACACTTTTGAATTGTTGAAAGAAAATTTGGTTCCAAAAATCAGCCAAAACACCAAACTAAATTATACTAAAAATCTTTTAGAAAAACTAATAATTAATTTGTGTTAATTTTTTGGCTTAATCACTGATTTTTTTTATTGAAATTACTGCCGCCGGGCAAACAGCAGCTGCCTGGTTTGCCAAATCATCAGAGTCGACTTCGAGTTCGAACACGCCCGGGCTTACTTCCTTGCCGCCAATCAAATCGGCTTTGCCATCATCCGCATTAATCTTGAAATGCTCATTATCAACCGCGGCGCAAGGCCCTGCGGCAACACAATTGTTCCTGTCATAAATAATCTTGAACTTAGGCATTCAATTCACCTATCAAGAAGGACGCTCAGGTATTTAATAAATTGCCTCCCGAAACCTTTTCAGCAACTTGCGCTGTTACTATTTTTTAAAAGCAATTCTAATTGCTTTTTCTAATTCCATAATGTGATGTCTCGCCGTATCAACAACAGTTGCATTGTAACCCGTTCCGGTTCCTTTGTTATCAAGTTCCCTATCACGAATTGACCTAAGTACTTTCAAAGACTCTGTTGCATCAGCCCTATTATTTGCACTAATGGCAGCCTTAACAGACTCAACATGTTCCGTTATAGCCCTAAGTTGTACCGTTTGCCGATTCATTTCAGCCATATGTGCTGCAGCCATAGGTGTAGCTCTGTGCGGTTCCGGTCTCCTTTCTCCAAAACGTTTGATTCAAATCACCTCTTTATATGAATAGATTAATTTTTGATAAATAAAAGGTTTTGGTGGGGTTGAACCAGAAGGCAGGAATAGGCCGTTTACTTTTCAAAAAATAAAAGCCCTATCAGCCTTACTCTATTTCTTTGCTTCCCCATTTTTCGAGTTCCGATATCGCTTTTCTCAGGCTTTCCGCTTTCAGCGTTGCCCTGTACTCAATCTTTGGCTTTGCTCCGAGAACCAGGTTTTTTTGGATAATTTTTAGTGCCTCAAGTTCTTTTAGGCGAGCTGAGAGCATCCTCGGAGTTATGGGCGCGACACCTTTTGCGAGCGCATTAAAGCCAAGGCCGTGCGGGTTATTGATCAATTCCCGTACAAGCGCCAAATTGTATTTCTTGGCAATAAACCCCTGTATTTTGCCAAATTCGGGCTTTTCATCATTTTGCGCAACCATCGTAAACCACTATACTAAAAATACTAGATATACTTAGTATACCTACTATTATTTAAATATCATCAGGGGTAATAAGTAGCCAAGAAAGAAAGCTCTTGGTTTGAGGTGGGGGTTAAATGGATTGGCAAAACTTCGTAAAAAAAGTTGAAAGGATTTCTGTCCCTAGGATAAAGTCCTCAAGACTTGGCTACGCGTATCAAAAGGCCAATGTTGGCCAGTCCAGAACACTTCAGGCTTTGCTCAGATAAACGCAAAAGAAGACAGGTGTTCACCCGCCTGTCTTTATTTTTATTTTTTTGGTTTTTAATCACCCAAATTCTCTTCTTGCCAAATCCTAAAACCGCTTTTTTATAAATCCTCTAAGGGCATAATACTACTGATACTACATGGCTGACCCTGCAATCCAAATCCCATACCTTGGGCAGATACTAACTGGCATACTGGTGCTACTTGCCGCATACCTCGCGCTAAAAATCGGCAAAAAAATTGTGCTCCTTGTGATAAACAGCTTCATTGGCCTTGTGCTTTTGCTGCTAGCCAATTACATTCCATTTGTTCAAATCCCGATAAATGTCTGGACAATACTCATTGCAGGATTCGGAGGAATCGCTGGCGTTATTCTTCTTGTAGTTCTTGGGCAGCTTGGGATTGCGTTTTAGGAACCGAAGCGCTTTGAAGCGCTTTAAAAATTTCACCGAACTAGAATTACCTTAACGCACCTGTAGAACAGCGGTAGTTTTCGAGCTTCCCAAGCTCGCGACCCGGGTTCGAATCCCGGCGGGTGCATTGCAGAAGTGTCCATATGGTTGTCCACCCAAATAAGCCGATACTTTTTGGAGTCTATCATGATATGCATACTGTTAATTCTGCCTTGGAGGAATTCAAAAAACTGATACGCGGGAAAAATTTTTTGTTTATTGAATTAACCCCAATGGCGCTCAGTGTTATCCCGGAATTTAAGCCAAAAGTCAAAATTACCAATGCTTGGGTGAGGGAACATGCTTTCAAAGGAGATATTGGGGCGTATCAAATTCTAGCGAGAGCGGCTCTAAAAGCTGGCCTTACAGTTGTTCCATTAGATGCCGAAAAAAATGCCATGGTAAATTTAGCATATACACGCAGAGATAGAAATTATACTATTGAGCGTGCATATGAAATTGAAGCTTATCAAAATTTGGAAAAAAGAGAAAAGGATTGGGCTGCGAAACTTAAAAATTTCAAAAGTGATGCCGTTGTTGTTGCAGTTGCCGCGCACCTACGTGGACTGCAGTCCCGGTTAGGTATCCCAGAAAGTAATTGCATCATGCGCGATGAAAATATAGGTAATAATCCACGAATGCGTAAAATGGCACGAATTGAATTACAAAGGATAGAATCTGAAAGAATGGCGAGACAATTAAGAAAATCTCGAGAACGCGCAAGACAAAACTCAAAAAAGAAACGAAGTAAAACCTGAAAAGTTATCGCGCTGATTCGAATTTTTTCTCCGCAAAGGGAGTTTGTGGAGAAATCCTTTTCCTGTTCAGATTCCAAACACGCAAACTCTTTATTGCCCGGTTTCCTGTAACTCAACTGGTGAATAGATCCCAACTGATCTAGAACGAAAAGCCGGGCAAAGCCTAACTCGCTAAGAGTACCCAAAACTTTAACCCTTCACGGGGCCCGGCCTTTTTCGCTTACTTCCAAACCCTGCCCTAGTTTTTCCCTGCTACCAAAACGCGGCAGTGCTTTAAATCCATGCAGGCAATCTAAATACTGATTCCAAATGGCACAACCCTCAAAGCCTCTCATAGCGCAAGAGCTCTGGGAGAAAGCCTTCTCAATGAACGAGCACATGCGCGAGGCGCTGATTAACCCAAACACCGATTTCATGACCAAGCTGCTCTTTGATGCGCGCTTCTTTGAAAAAAAACTCGGCAAGGACGTTGCCTATTGGAGCAATGCGATATTTGCGCTCAAAATGCTCCTGCATGAAAAGAAAGCGGTGGCAGGAGCAGAAATTGCAAAGCAAACCGGCATGAGCGAAAACGAGGCCAAAGAACTCATCAGCTATCTAAAAAACATGTCAGAGATTCTTGAGGAAAAGGGGAAGTACTCGCTCAATTACGTGAATTTGTTTTCGAAGATGTTTAAGGAATAATATCTACATAACTAATTTTGATTCCTTCAACTTAATATATTTCCTGAAACAATCCTTTAGTCATGGCAAAGATAGTTAGGTATTCACTGACGCAACGCGATCCTAATGGAAATTATGTTAATGATTTATTCCGGCAGAGAGCTCCAACAAATTCTAAACCTGCCCGTACTGAATCAGAATCGCAGCGGTTTGCCAGAGAACAAGAAGTAAAAAAAGCTAGGGTCGCACTCATAAGAAGGGCCAGATGGCAGAAGGCGCCCGATGCCGCTCTTCCAGAAATTCTGGCCAATGCAAATGCGCTTAAGTTGGATTATTTCAAAGACACTGCCAAAATGGATTTGGCTATCGCGACAGGCTCGAGCAGGTTCGCAAAAATTAACTCTCACAGATCTAGCGGCAAAGTACCTAGTACTTCAACTGAAATTTTAGTGCAAAAAAAGAAATTATTGCACATGCGAGCCATGAAGCCGGTTGAAGTGCTCAGAAGGCTGCAGCAACTAGGGGTACGCGTTAAAAGGCAGGGTCACGGTTCCCATGTAATACTTGAATCTTCTACCAAAACCGTCCCTTTGTCAATTCATAAAGGTGCCGAACTTAGCTGGGCTTACATAAATAAAGTATTGGATAGCCTAGAAATTCCAGAGCCGCGTTTCTGGGAATAAGGGAAAAAAACTGATTCTTATGCCAGCCGTTCCAAAAAAATGCCCAGCGTGCGCAAGTTCGAGGCTAAAAAGTGTAACCGCTAACGGAGCTGTGAAAATGAAGTGCGCAAGATGCGGGTTTGAGAGCGCAAGAAAGGAATGAATATTAACTTCCGGAGCGTTTTTTTTATTATGCCGCTGATGAAGCATTTTGCCAAACAAATACGTGGGGAGCCCACGAAATCAATTGTGCACCCTAGCGCCGTGAAAGGCGCTGAATTAGCTAATGAATATAATTTTGTGAACGCCGAGCCAATACCCCCGCAATTCGCAAAAAAATTCGACAGCTGGCTTCTAACCAGCCGTTTAGTTGAAGCCGGTAAACAAGCTCAAGAAAAAAGGCGTGAGATGGCAGTTGGGCTTTTGATGCTTGCTGAAGCTGCCGTGGCGGCGAAAGAAAAGAAGGTTGCCAATGCAACTCATGGTCAATTTTCCGCACCTGTAGAAGTGAGAAATCAGCATTACAAAGAATTTCTTGAAAGTGTTTGGAAACGGGTCCCGCCAAAAATAAAGCAGGAACTCCACAAAATGCACGGGCTTGAATAATTACTTCCTCGCCTTCACCGCGATTTTTTCCTTGGCGATTTCCTTTGCCTCGCTCTCCGGCTGCAGCGCGATGTTGAGCTTTTCTTCTATTGCCTCGATTCTTTTGCGCAGCTCGCGCGCCTCGTTTGCGCGCGCTTCATTGACTTTTGTAATATTTCCCCACGATTCATTGTCCTTGTTTGAGAGCTCTGAGAATTTTTTCAGGAGCTTCTTGTCAAGGTGCGTGTAAACGAAAGCGAGAAGGAAAATCACTATTGCAAGGCCAAGAATCATTCCAAGCCCGAGCATCACTATTCCGATTTCAACAATTGCCATTTTCTACTACCCCCTTTTTCCGCTTTTGGCATGAGGCGGAAAACCGTTAATGTTTCCTATGAGTTCTGGTAATAAAGGAATCGCCTGGTGCGCAGCTTAATCTCTCGCAAAAATGTTTTAGGCAAATTTATATGTCTCTGAGAGTATTATTCGTAAGATATTATGGCACGTTTATGGCGTCAGAGGCTGAAATTGCTCAGGAAGTACCTTGGTGCTAAAGGTATTTTTACAGGTCGACGGAAAAGAGGGGCTACTCCTCTTAGGCCATCTGAACTCAGAGCTGCAAAAGAAGTAGTTCCCGGGCTGCGTGTTGATAGGCACCAGGTAAGGAAGTTGCTTGAGGAAAAACGTGCCGGGAAAAGGCCAAAAATCACACAGGAAATGTGGCACGAGGAAAGAAGCAGACTCGAACGCCTTTCTGATGGGCACTTATACGCCAAATTATCCGATGTTCTGACTGGAAAAAATGGCGTAGATCAAAAAATGCGTGATCGCCTCTGGGAGATACGTGACAATTTCCTAAGAAAACATTCCAATCTTCAGGAACTGACACCTCGTGAGCAAGCGCATAGGCGCATGCTTACCTCATCTGAACGAAGAGAAATCATTCTCGCAACACTCAAGGTAAAATTCCCGAGGGGCAACGGCGAGTAAAACACCTCGCATCCGGAATTACCTATCTAATCCCTGTATCAATGTCAATGTCCACTCTTGTAATTTCATCTGCGCGTATAGTAATCCTTAGCTGTGACGACCCATTAGGGCTGATGTATCGCGGGCTTGACATGCCGGTTTCCTGCTTTAGAAGATACTTGTACTCTCCTGCAGGGAGCTCTATACTATAATTCCCATCCTTGTCGCCATAGAATTCGGATATCTTTTCTTCCCTCTCTCCAACAACTCCTCCCACATAATTGATTTTGTAAACTCCTATAGGGTACGCCTTGTATGTCTGAGCCGTTGGCAAGCAATTAGGGTCAGGCGGATTTCTTTCCACGGGGCATAGCGGGCCGATTGAAATGTGGCCTTGCAAAAAGCCGGATTTTTGCTCCTGCACAGCAGCGCAGCCAAGAAGGAAAACAACGGCAAAGAGGAATGCGAATTGTTTCATTGTAAACTTATGCACTTTCAAGGTTTTATTTTTGCTGGTTTTGTGAGTATTGAATGTTTTCCGCACCGGCACCCACCTCCTTCCGTTCGTTTAAATATCGCCGCTCCGTTCCTTGTTTTGCGAGCAGGGCCGTAAGTTGGCATCAATCTGCATCTTAGCTGTAAAGGAGGTTCAGCGATGATTTCAGATGACTACATCATGGGTTTTGTGGAAGGCGAAGGGTGCTTTTCGGTAGCGATACAAAAGGAGATTGACCGAAGACCCAGAAAAACAAAGATTCGTGCCAAATGGAAAAAGCCAAGTCTGGGTTTCAAGGTCACCCCGAATTTCAGGGTCACTGCGGTATCCGAAGAAAATGCCGTATTGTATGAGTTAAAAGAACGGTTTGGAGCGGGTGAAGTTTATTCAAAAAAGAGAATAACAGGTGGCACTCCTAACACAAAACCTGCTAGTGACTATTGCGTTCAATCAGTATCTGATTGCGCTAAAATAGTGGAATTTTTCAAGGACAAGTACTTTCACACTTCAAAAGGAAAGTCGTTCCAACTCTGGGTTAAATGCCTTGAAATTATCAAATCAAAAAAACACCTGACAAAAGAGGGGCTGTTGGAAATTTGTAAGTTGAGGGATAAAATGAATCCCAAACTTGGCGGGAAACATTCAAGGGTTGCTGCTGAGGTGCAAATGATTCTGGATGCTGCGCCGGGCCATATAGAAGCTCACTCAACCCAAAGTCTTATACATAATCCGTCTGAGTCGACTTTGAAGTATTGGTATCAAAAGCGGCAGGGCAATTTCAAGCCAACGGAATTGCTAGTCGTTTCCGGGAATAAAGGGCGTAAAACCCAATAAACCGGCTTAAACACCCCTTTAGTTCCGTTATTCCTATTCCTTTAGGAATGCAGTAGCAACATGATTATACTGTAATCATGCATAACGTAGATTATCCTGTAGAATTACGAAGGGATTTATTGGCAATTTGACATTTTTTGAAAGGAAAAAATAGGGGGGGTACGGAGCAGGGTATTTGGGGGTGCTTCAGAGGTGCTCCGGCCAGACATAAGTTATGTAGAAACCTAGTCGGGTTTTGCCTTAGGCTGCTCCGTTCGGACATGGCTTAGAAGATGGCGCGGGTTTGGGGTTGCATGCTTCACTTCGTGTGGGCGCTTTCTGGCCCTTAATTGCATTGGCTTTGGGTAAAGGTAGCAGAAAGCCATTTCCGGGTTCCGAGGAACGGGACCCGCCAGGCAGCATTTTAGCCGCCACTTGGGGTATATCTTTTGATCAAAATTCAGCCGCTCAGGCTGTATTTTTGCCCTTCCAATCCGGTTTTTGCTATCCGCGGTATTTTCTTGGTCGGCAAAGCGAAGGCGCTTCTGGGCTGTAATGGTGTATTCCTGAGTTTGATTTTGGAGTTTCTAGGGGCCGAATAGTAGTAGTGTTAGACCGCCGGGAAACCAAAACATATTATGTAGCTGCTAACTACATAATAGGTTCGTGTTTACAAAAATATTTGAAAAGTCAAAACTTTGGAGTAAAACTGCTTTGTCACAAACCTGCGAATGGGTTGGGAAATTTCTTTTTCGCACTCGCATTTTGAAATTGTCTCACTTCTTCAGCAGTTGCCGTATTAGGCTGAAGTGGCGGTGCAGATCTTGCTGCCCCTCTAGCTCGTATAGAATCGTATCTTTCCCCTCTGGCATCTTTTCTTGCCGCTCCACGCCTGTTTTTTTCCTCTATTTTCCTTTTAACTATGCCCATTCTTCTTGTGCCGCCAGCGCCCATTGTTTTCTCCTCCTTAATTCCTTTTTGCGCGATTGACCGGATTAGTTTCTCCATGTAAATTCAATCTCGGCCCGCTTCGTGTTTTTTCTCTTCCTAAAAGAGGCCTTCTTACTTCGCCAATTCCGCGGTGTGTTCCAGAACTTGGCAGTTGCCTTCGTGCTCCTGAAATTCTTCCAACCATAAATCAATCACCCCTTCTTCTCCGCAGCCGCTTTCGCCGCCGCAGCGAGCGCAATTTTCTTCTCAAGCTCGTGGTTTTTGAGATGGTTTTCCATGTTGAATGCCTGCACTTCCATTCCACATTGCGCGCATTTTTGTTTTTGGATGTTCATAAAAATCACTTTGCAATTTTCAGCCAATCACAAGCGCCACTTTTTTCTTGTACTCGCGCATTGTAAATTCGTATGAGTTGTAGTGCTCGGTTGCTTTTATAGCTATCTCAACACTGCCTTCGCGCGTGAGCGGCCGCGGGTGTATTTCAAATCTCTGCTCAGCTGTCTGAGCGGGCGCAAGTTCTCCAAGTTTTTCCTCGTGAATAGCGCTAAAGCCGCTTTTGTCAAATGAGAGCTCTGATGGAAGCTGCATCTTGTATGAAACAAGCACTTTTTCAGTGCCCGAATTCTTGATTTTGAGTCGCAGCTCTATTGGCTGTTTTCTGTATAGCACGAGCTGGTATGGAAAAAATGTTGTGTTTATTTCTATCATTTTGTATCTGTAAAAGTATAGTCTTGGGTTGTATTTTAACCAATCAGAATCTGTTATGTAGATTCTAAAAGTTATGCCATCCAAAAATGCTTAAAAACAGGAAAGGAATTATTATTTAGTTTTTCTAAAAAACTTTTGGTGATATTTTGGAACATCCTGAAGCCGAGTATGTGCGCAAGACTTTCATAATCCGCCAGATGGATTTTCCCCCCGAAGTTTCAATGACCAAGCGTTCATTGCTCCGCTGGTTCGCTCTTGCTTTTGGCCTAATTTCAGAAAAGGAATCGCGCTCAACAGTTCTTGATGTTCTTGACGCGCTCTTCACCCTGCAGCTCTCGCGCAAAATCTCCCCTTCAACTGCCGAGCTCTTAGAATTCCTCAAGGGGTCGCAGAAGAAAATAGATGAAAAGCTACTGCGCTACCATTTGAAGAGGCTTCTTGATGTGGGTTTACTTGAGCGCAGAAAAGGCAGGCTCTCGTTCGTTTCCGCTCCGAATGCAGAAAAGCTTGATATAGTTCAGGGCTTCTCGCACGGGATAAGCACTCCTGTGCAGGAATCGCTTGGGCGGATTTCGGTTGCGCTTGGGAAATTGAGTGAAAGCTATAGGAAATGAAAAAAGCAAGGATTAAATACTTTCAGAAGGTTGTTTTAGTTATGAAATTACGACTTGCCGCCAAAGCACATTCTCAAAAACTGCGCAGGCTTCCACGCCCACAAATTACCGGCTCTTTATCAAAACCTAAAACAAAATTGCCTGCGCATGTTGCTCTAAAACTTCAGGCCGTCACTAAATCACCCAGAATCTTAAACCCGCCTAAACCCTAATTATTTCCTTGGTTTCTTTTATGACCACCGGCCTTCTAGACAATCCAACCCAGAAGCTAATCCGCGTGGATTCATCCGGCGCAGAAACTGGCTCTGTAATTGACCGCAAATCAGCCCACACAACTCCCGGCCTTAAGCACCTTGCAATACAGGTGCTTGTTTTCAATTCAAAAAAAGAATTGGTTTTGCACGAGCGCCCGCTAAAAAAAGTTGGCGGAGGAGTGCTCGATGCACCCACCACTCACGTTCTTTCCGGCGAGACCAAAGAGCAGGCCGCGCTTCGCTGCCTAAAAAATGAATACGGCATCCCAAGCGCTGAAGTGAAAATCCTTAGCGGATATTCATATGAGAAAGATTACGGCGATGGATCGTGCGAAAATGAGTACTGCATCGCGGCGTTTGCTTCCTACTCCGGAAAAATAATTCCAGATAAGGAGCACGCGCACAAAATCGTGAACGTTTCCGCAAAAAAAGTTCTGCAAGAGTTAGAATCCGGTTCCTCAAAATACCCTGTTTGGTTTAAGGAAACCATTGAGCTCGTGAAAAAAAATAGTGAAGGGAAGAAATTCTTCAAGTAACTATTTCTTGCTCAGTGCATCTATCGCAGTGGAAATAAGCACGTTAGCTTCGTGCAAGCTCAAGTCAACGACTTTTTCAGGCGAATAAGATTCTTTGTACCCTTTCATTGTGTAACTTGTCTGAAGTGCTCCACGTACGGTGTTATTTAATTCAATTGCAAGTTTGACCAATTTATCTTCCCCAATTTCCAAAGCAAGCCTTTTTTCCTCCGGCAAAAGAATTATCCTTCTTGGGGCGTTTAAGTCACCCCATTCTTGCATTGGTCGTCTTTTTAGAAGACTTGATAACAAACTTCTGATTCTTTTATTATTTTCAGTGCCAATATTTGCCCTTTCAACCACGACTGTCAAAATTTTTCTTGTAGTTCTTTTTGTAGTGTTCGCTAGCCATTGTCTATAAGTTTGTTTTTGAAGTGGTCTAGAAACAAGCTCCCTGCAAAAAATTCTTACATCGCCAGCAAATCCTATGCGTTGCCGTGGCTTCATTTTGACATCACTCCATTCCGCGAAACTTCCGCCTCAATCGGCATTATCCCGCTCCGTTTCCACTCCGCCTTTATTTTTTTAGCAGTTTTTTCATCAAAGCACACGCCTATTCCGCAGTCTCCGCCGCCAGCTCCAGAGAATTTAGCAGCGCACCCGTACTTTTCCGCAATCAATGCCATTTTCCTGTGCTCCTCAGTTTCAAGCCCTGCGCCGCTTGAGGTGCTAATGCCTTTTAGCAAAATCCCATTTTCTTTTACAATTGCAATTATTTTTTCTTTTTCCCTGCTTCTAATTGCGGCAATCAGGCGTTCCGTTGCGGATTTTATTGAATTGATGAGCATTTTGTAAGTTCCCGGATTCGCCTGCTTGAATACGTTTATTTTCTGCACGAGTTCTTTAGTTGAAGCGCTTTTTCCCGTGAACCCAATGAGCGCAATGAAGTTCTTTGGCAATTTTACATTGGAGTGCTCAAGATATGGCCACTCTTCCTCCACAACTTCTGAACCATTTTTTTCCTTTAATTCATTCATGAGCCAGTCCGCTGAGAATCTTCTGTACACCGTTGCTCCGCCAAACACCGATGCCGCAACATCAAACCCGGAGCCGATTTTTCCCTGCGCAAGATAGTGCGCAATAATCCCGATTTTAAAAAGCCTGTCCTTTTCCTTTGCGCTTGAAATCCCAACTCCATGCAATTTTAGCACTGCTCCCGCAATGGCAACAACCGCTGCAGCGCTGCTCCCAAACCCCGGCTTCATTACCGCCCCGTTCATTTTCACAACGCTTATTTGCGATTTTGTTTCCAATTTGAATTTTTTGGGCACTTTCCCTTTCGCGCAGATATATTCAAGCGCGGTTTCAATTGCGTGCTTTGTGAAATCGAGCTTCTCATCCATTTTTCCAAAAATTATTTTCGCGCCATCAATTGCAGCCGCAGTAGTTATGTCGAAGTCCTTGAGCTTTATTTCCGTTTTTTCCGCTTCGGAAATTTTTGCAGTAACTCCGCGGTCAATTGCAAGCACCAAGCACGGCGCTCCTTCAAGAACGCTCCACTCGCCAGAGAGCATGATTTTTCCGGGAGCGTATACTGAGATGCTTTTTGCCATTGTCTCATCCGTATAATTTTTCAATCACTTTTATGAATGTGGGGGAGTATTTTTCTCCCGCACCAATTCCATGTTTTATTTTCTTCAAATCAACAAATTCTGCAGATTCCGTTTCGCTTTTGTCTATTTTTATTGCTCCGTCAAATTTCGTTTTGAATATTGCAACCATCTGGTTGTGGTTTTCATCATTATGTATAATTTTCCCTGCAAATGTGATTTTTGATTTTATTCCGAGTTCCTCGCGCAGTTCCCTTTCAGCCGCCTTTTCATAAGTTTCTTGAGAATCCACATGGCCCGCGCAGTTGCTGAAATAACCCGGCCTTTTCTGCAGGTTCTTTGCCCTTTTCAGGCAGAGTATTTTGCCAGCTCCGTTCTCGACAACGACATGAACAACACGGTGCAGGAGCCATTTCTCGTGCGCTTCCTTTCTTGTGGCTTTCCCAACAACCTCATCTTTTTCATTTACAATGTCAACCATTTCTTCGCTCATGAATCTCCCTCAGGGCATTTGTTTACGTTGGGTGTTCGGTAATCTTTTTGCGTGTTTTTTTGGAAATTTAAAATCCGCACCCCAGTCAAATTCCTCTCCCATATCATGATTTATTGTCATAAATGGGTTTGCTTTCCGTCTTTCCTTATCTATCAATTTGTAAACTACATCCATCATTCTGGGCTGTATTCGGCTTAATGTAACCCTATTGACATTCTGTTTTTTCCCTTCAGCCGCCACTCTATACGCCAATCTTTGTGCGATGCCTTTTCCTCTAAACTCGGGCAAAACGAATATACTCGTAAATCTGAGATTATTTTCTGGTTTCGGCCAAAATTTCTTGTCTAGACTTAAATACCTTTTATCGTTCGCCGGATCAACTTTCCAAAAATCTGCTGTAGCAAAACCCACAAGTGTTTCTCCTTCATAGGCCCCAAACTTTAATCCGTCACTTCTGATTGACTTTTTCCACTCTTCTCGTTCGTGCCCCCAGATTCCAGACTCTTGTACAAACCCTTCAATCATCTGTTCTGGTATTTCTTTAACCACACTAATTCGTGCACGACTTTGCGGCATTCAGAACAGCCCCTTCTTCTCTGTGCGCGCAGCATCCCCCGCATGGCACACATAAACCTTCTTCACTTCTTTCATTTCCGTTATGCGCTTCTGGATTTTTTTTGCGTTGCGGTCAAGGCAGAGAATTTTGACCTGCGGCCCACCATCGATTGTAAAATATGCCTCCATTCCCTCCTCGCGCATCGCCATCACTTCTTTCATCATGGTTACAGTTTCAGGAGTCCAGTAAATTATGTGCGGAGTTGTCGTAATCATGGTTGAGTGCATCTTTAGAGCGTTTAATTCCGCAGTAACTCCAAGCTGTGTGAATTTTTTTTCAAGTATTCCCGCGCGCACTTTCTCTAAATCATCTTCTACCCCTTCAAGCCATGCTTTGTAAAACGGCGAATTCGCAACTGTTTGCCTCATTCCCGCGCGCGATTTTATTTTTTTCTCCTTTGAAGTGACAACCGAAACCACCATTGCAAGTTCAGGCCAGTGGTCCTTTGGCGCTATCTGCTTAGCATAACTATCAGACCCATCTTCCATGCTTCCTTTTGTCCATTCCACAAATCCGTCATGGAAAGAGCGGCAAGCGCTTCCAGAGCCCTGCCGCGCAATAATGCTAAGCTCGCGCGCGCTCAAATCAAGATCAAGCGCTTTCGCGGATGCAAGAGTTAGGGCGGCAAACCCCGAAGCCGAACTTGCAAGCCCTGCGGCTTTTGGGAAGTTGCTCTCGCTTACAATCCTTGCCTTTTCTGAAACTCCAGCCCTTTTTCTCACAATATTTAGCTGCAGTGCCGCCCTCTCAAGTTCTTCACCAGAAATTTTTTCGCCATCAATTGAGAGCGTATCCGCTTTGTATTTTTCCGAGAACTCAACAGTAGTTGTGGTGTAGAGCCCATCAAGCGTCATTGAAATGCTCGAATTGTGCGGCAAAATAAGCTTCTCATCTCTCTTGCCCCAGTACTTTACAAGCGCGATGTTTGAATTTGCCGTTGCCGTGGATTTCATCTCAATTCCTCACACTTTTAATTCTTGCCCTAACGATTTTCGTGGCAACACCCATTGATTTTGCGTAGCTTTTATTTCTTTCCCCCATCAAACCAGCCCTTTTTGCACTGTAAATTCCCTTGGCCAATCTCAGAACTTCATCAACGTTTGGAATCGACGCTCTTGCACTAGCCGGCTCTCCTTTTATTTTTTTCAAAATACCCGCTGCGTTACGCGAGCTTTCCAGCAATGCTTTCTTTTGTTGTTCACCAACACTTTTACTGCCGTAAATTTTCGGGCCTTCATTTGCAATAAATTCCAGCACCTCTCTCCAGCTTCCGAGTGATATATTGCCCCGGTGTTTCATTTCAGATTCTATTGCGTCAAGCTTGAAACCCTTCGCTTCAAGCATTTTCGCTTCCCACACCTTTTCTGGCTGCCCCTTAAACATTTTTTCAATCAAATAATCCGAAACCGCGGGGATGATGAATCCGTGCGCTTTTGGTTGGATGGCATATTCCCCAATGGCCTGTTCAACAACCCTTCTCAACCCGCTTTCTGCGTGCTTCGGGGGCAATTTCTTTTTCATTTTGCTTCAGCTCCAATGCTTGTTTTGCGCGCCTCAAACCCTTCCTTCTCGCACGCCTTTGCGATTTTTTCCTGTGCCAACGCATCCTTTGCAAGGCATATCACAAGCCCGCCCCTTCCGGTGCCTGTGAGCTTAGCTCCGAGCGCTCCGCTTTTTTTTGCAACGGAAATTATTTTGTCAATTTCAGGGCAGCTCAAATTCATTTGCTCAAGAAGTTCCTGGTTCGCATCCATAAGCTCCCCGATTTTTTCAACGTCTCCCTCTTTGAGCGCTCCAAGCGCCTCATCAAAAACATTTTTGTACCCTGAAAATATTTTAGAAAACCTCTGCGGCTCCTTTTCCTTTTGCGCTAGCACATCCGCAACAACTTCTTTTGTTTCCTGCGTGATTCCAGAGCTCACAAGCACTATTTGCAGCGGCTTTTTAATTTTCAAAAGCTCGATTTTATTTTTCCCGCCCTGCATATTTTTTTCAAATACAAGCATCCCGCCATACGTTGAGCACGTGTTGTCAATCCCGCTTGGGGTTCCAGACCCAGCGGTTTCCGCAACGTATGCGATTTCATTTATTTTATCATCATTGAACCCGTAAGAAAAATGATTATTTAGCGCCCTTGAAATTGAGCTTGCAAGCGCCGCGCTTGCTCCCACACCGGAAGCGCATTCAAGGTTTCCTGCAAGTGTAATTTTTAGCGGAGTTTTCGCCGCGTCAATTTTGAGGTGCGTAATTATCGCCTCAAGTTCGCGCGCAATTTCCTGCTTTTTAGTTTCCTTATACCCTTCAACTTCAGGTCTCTTATCCACGAATTCAATCCCTTTCTTTCCCTTCTCAACAGTTGCAATTGTGTTATCAGAAATAGCAGAAGCAATAGCAGGCAAGCCATACACAACAAAGTGCTCGCCAAAAAGAATTGTTTTTCCGTAGCCGATGCCTGTAGATTTTGACATAGAGTGTACCTACCTTGCCCTGAAGAATTTAATATGCGTAGCGGTTATGTTGAAGTCTGGCAATTAATATGGCGGGCGGCGCTTATTCGTCCTTTGCAGGACCGTGAAGTCCCTTGTACCAAGCTTCCGGCGCTGCCCCGTCAGAAAATTAGTTAACTGTGTTCTTGTGGTTAATATCGGGATGCTTAATCCCAGTTCTTTGCTCTGCGCTCTCAAAACCTCTACAAGCCTCTCTAGCCCAACCTTGCCCACATTTAAATTTCCTGACTTAATTTTGGCCAATGCCCTTGCAGGGACAATATACTGCGCACCCGATTTGTGCGCGGCTTCAAGATGTTTCCTGGCCGCCTCTTCCAAGGCTTTATGGTTCTCCGCCCAATTGCCTCCGACTATCTGCATCACCCGACAACCCTGAATTTATACCCGTAAGCAATCGCGCCTTCGGCATCAGTATCAGAAATTTTCCTAAACATCTTCTTCACTTTCGCGCCGATTTTGATTTTTTCCTTTTCAGAATCAACCACCTGCGTTAGAAGCTTCACTCCGTTTGTGAGTTCAACTATTGCAAGGAAATACGGCGTTTCGTTTTCAAACCCCAAGGGCCCTGCAAAAACTTCGGTCCATGAAAGTATTTTTCCTTCGCGCGGCATCTCCTTTGCCTTTAGTTTTCCGCCCCTTCCGGCTGTTGGGTCAACTACGCGGGCTGGGAAAAACTCCTGTCCAGTTTGCTCGTTGATATTTCCCTCAAGCCTATATCTTTCAGGATATTTTCTCCAATGAAGCGGCAATGAACCTTGAACCATTTTCACACCTTCCTGTACAAATGCACAACACACGTTGCCCCTGACCCGCCAACATTGTGTGAAAGCCCAATTTCTGCGCCCTTAACCTGCCTCTTTCCTGCCATATTATTGAGCTGCCAATACGCTTCAATTGCCTGCTTAATTCCCGTGGCGCCAATTGCGTGTCCAAATGCCTTCAGTCCGCCGCTCGTGTTCACAGGAATCGTGCCGCCGATTGCAGTATTGCCCTGCTCCGTAAACTTCCCACCCTCTCCCTGCTTGCAAAATCCCAATGCTTCAATTGCCATTATTTCAGCAGGGCTAAAACAATCATGGACCTCTGCAAAGCTCACATCCTTTGCCTTAATTCCAGCCTGCTTATATGCCTCGTCTGCCGCTATTTTTGCAGCCTTTGTTTCCCACAAGTTTTTCCTATGCGCAAGTGCAAGTGTATCCGATGTCTGTGCGGACGCAATTATTTCAACCGCCTTATCAACCAGTTTCATCTTCTTTGCAACATCCGTTGCACAAAGTATAACTGCAGCAGCACCATCTGTTATTGGCGAGCAGTCAAGCAACTTTAGCGGGGATGCAATATATCCAGATTTCATTACGTCCTCTATTGTAATTTCGCTTCTGAACTGCGCGTACTCATTGTGAACCGCATTCTTGTGGTTCTTTACGGAAACCGCCGCCATCTGCTCCTCAGTTGTCCCAAATTCTTTCATGTGCGCGCGTGCCATCATTGCATAAAGCGCCGGGAAACTCGCGCCCATAAAGAGTTCAGTTTCCTGATCCCCTGCCCCCCCGAGTGCGTAGCCGGCATCCTCGGTGCTAACTTCTGTCATCTTCTCTACCCCGCCAACCGCAACAACATCATACATGCCGCTGCCCACTGCCATGTAACCGTTCCTCAAAGCAACCCCGCCGCTTGCACATGCTGCTTCAATTCTCGTTGCCGGAATCGGGTTCAGCCCAAGCTGGTCAGCGATGAGCGCACCTATGTGCTCCTGCCCGACAAACCTTCCAGATGCCATGCATCCGCCATAAACCGCCTGAATGTCCTTGCGCTCAAGGCCGGAATCAACAATTGCCTTTGTCCCTGCCTCGGCTATCAATTCCTTGAAGTTCTTGTCCCAATGCTCGCCAAAGCGGGTGAGACCCACGCTAATAATCGAAACGCTTCTCATTTTTTCACCACATCATTGACCCATTATTGCCCAATTTTTTGATACCGAAAATAAAGTAAAGCTCATTATTCCAGTAACGACAAAGTATGGGCTAATTTGTAAAAGTTTACCTTCATAAATAAATAAACCTGCATAAATAAACATCACTGTCGCTATTAAATCTAAAACAGCAACAAGTAAAAATAATATTTTATAGCTTTCAATTGGATCCCAAGAAGATGGGTAATCTGTAAGCCAAGATGTGATGGGAAATAAACCTCCAATAAAAAAGCCCACAATTAACCCGAAACCAATAATTAAGGCTATTGAACTTAGAGATTGTAAAAAATCTGGTTGAGTAAAAGTGCTTTCCCTCAAATATGACATTGCCAAAAAAAGTCCTGAGAACATCAATCCAGACAAAGCACCTCGTTCTAGCATTTTCGGAATTTTCAATTCATTCACCCAAGCTCTTTATCTTTTTCCTATGAATCACATACTGCGCATAATCAACATATTCCTTATCCTTTATTGCTTCAAGCAGCGGCACTTTCGCCCTGCGCTTTTCGATATTTTTTGTAACAGTCATTACGAAAGAATCGCTTCCCGCGCCCGAACCATATGATGTCACAAGTATTTTCTCCCCGGCTTTTGCAACATCAAGAACAGATGCAAGCCCGACCATTGAAGCCCCTGAATAAGTATTTCCGATTAAAGGCGTCATAAGCCCCTGCCTGATTTTTGCATCCTCAAAGCCAAGTATTTTTGCAGCGCGCACAGGGAATTTCCCATTCGGCTGGTGAAACACAGCATAATCAAAATCCTTTGCAGTCATCTTCGCCTTCTCCATCATCTTCTTTGAAGCTGAAATTACGTGCCTAAAGTATGCAGGCTCTCCCGTGAATCTTCCCGCGTGCCTTGGGAACTCCGCGTGCTGCCTTCGCCAAAAATCCGGGGTATCAGTTGTGAATGAATAAGTGTCATTGATTTCCGCGATTATTTCATCCTTATTCGAGCCAACAATAAAAGCCGCTCCGCCGCTCCCTGCCGTGAATTCCAAAGCGTCCCCCGGCCTTCCCTGCGCAGTATCAGCGCCGATTGCAAGGCCGTATCTAATCATTCCGGCTTTCGCTTCCGCAAAAACAATCTGCAGTCCTGCGGTTCCCGCTTTGCACGCAAATTCAAGGTCAGCGCACATATAATCCTGCCCGACATTGAGCGCCTCTCCAACAATTGAAGAGGTTGTTTTCACGGCGTAGGGGTGCGATTCAGAGCCTATGTAAATTGCATCAATGTGTTGCGGATTAATTTTTGCAACTTCAAGCGCAAGCCTTGCCGCCTCAACTGAAATCGTTGCCGTGTCCTCGTCCCAAGCTGCAAGTGCTTTTTCCTTAACGCCAAGCCCTGCAGAAATCTTCTTGCCATCCTTTTTCCAGGCGCGCGCAATCTCTTCAACCGTGATGCGCTTGCGTGGAACATAGGCGCCGTAACCAACAATTCCTGGGTTCATTTTTTGTTTCTCCTTGTGAAAATTCTTGTGGAAAAATAACTGGGCTGTTCCGAAAGTTTTCTTCCGGACTTATGTGCATCTGCAATGGCATCATAAGCAAGATTGCGCATAATATCAACTCTTCCCCTAAATCTTGTCCCGCTGTCCGGTGATTGCGCGCGCAACATATCGTTAATTCTCATGTCGGCATTTAAGCCAGCCACATGGGGGGTTGCACCATGTTTAAGATAATATTCAATAAAATACTGTCTTAGCGCCGCTAAGTTTTGCGCTTTGCTTTTGCTGCGCATTGCCGGCTTGCCAGTACTTTTGCGCTTCACAGGTCTCTTTGCCATTTATTTCCCTCCATTATTTCTTTCGCCCTCGCAACACTTATATTCCCTCCGAGCATGCTCCTCGGAAGGGAGCGGACTTGTCCCTTCTGCGAAGGGACAGAGGCAACTACTCTAAACATCATTTGCCCTCCATTATTTCCTTTGCCCTATTAACGCTTATATTGCCTTCCTCCACCATCTTCGCAGCTACATCCTCGACTGCCTTGCCGGCCGCACCAGCCGTCACCGCGATGTTTTTTGCATGAAGCCTCATGTGCCCTTTCTGGATCCCCTCATTTGCAAGCGCGCGCAGCGCGGCAAAGTTCTGCGCTAGGCCAACTGAGGCAATGATTTCCGCAAGCTCGCTTGCGGTTTTCACTCCCAAAAGCTTCACATTGATTTTCGCAACAGGGTGAGTTTTAGTTGCACCGCCAACCAATCCTACTGCCATCGGCAGTTCAATCTCCCCGACCAAATCCCCTGATTTATCCTTGTAATATTTCGTAAGCGGCCTGTATTTTCCGGAGCGCGAAGCGAATGCGTGCGCCCCCGCTTCAATTGCGCGGAAATCATTTCCAGTGGCAACCACCACGGCATCAATCCCGTTCATTATTCCCTTGTTGTGCGTGCACGCTCGGAACTCATCATTTGCCGCAAATTCATAAGCGTCCAAAACCCTCTCAATCGCTTCCGCGCCAAGCGCCTCTTTTCCCCACACAGCTTTTGCCTTCACTGTGCGGTGCACCGCAAGGTTACTAATAATTTTAAGCCTTGTTTCCCCTCCGCTGATTTCCTCAATAATCGGAGAGATGCGCTCGCACATGGTGTTCACCGCGTTCGCTCCCATTGCATCGCGAACATCCACAAGCAAATGCAAAATAATCATCTTCCCGCGCTTTGTGCTGATTACTTTCCCTTCAAGCTTTCGCGGGCCACCGCCGAACTTGACAAGCGTGCTATCCACTGCCGTGGCTTTTTCAAGTATTTCCTTTTTGCGCGCCATTATTTTTTTCAAAGCGCCTTTTGCATCCCTGAGTTTTACGATTTGTATCTGCCCAATCATAATGGAGTCAGTTGCTTTTGCCAAGAATCCGGAACTAAGTTTAGCCGCGTTGCTTGCCGCGGCAACTACAGAAGGCTCCTCAAGCGCGAAAGGAACCAGAACTTCCCTGCCATTCACCACAAAATTTGTGGCAATTCCAAGCGGGAGAGGAAATGTAGAATATACATTTTCAATCATCCTGTTCGCTGTCTCAAACTCGAGCGCGCCGTATTTCCCAAGCGAGGCTATTTCCTCATCCGTCAGCTCGCCGAACTCCTTGAGGATTTGCAACCTTTCTGCAAGTGTCTTTTCATAGAACTTTGAAACCTTCGAAGTCTTCACTTTTAAACGCCCCCAATCCCTCTTGCTGCTAAAGTGCAATAAATCCATTCAATGGCTTTAGATATTTGGAAACCTACGGTTAATACGAGTTTCCCTGCTGGGCGAGTATTTTGAGAACTGTGTGCGCCCGAGCCTTCTTTTTTGCCATGCCTGTTTTTAGAAGATGTTCCGTTTGGTTGTTCATAAGTTCCAATTTGTGCGAATACTCCTATATAAACATTACGGCTTTTGTCGCCCCAAAAGTTGGCGGATGACGAAGGTCGGGGTTTTTCTTCATAAAAACCTAACTTTTGTCATGGGTTCTCCAATTGAAAGGCATGGCGCTTTCATAAGGCAGGTATTGCGGCACGGTTCCTTAAGGCTTATTTCAAGCCCGCATGAAAAAAGGCAACCAATCCCAACAGAAGAGACACGGGGCATTAGAAGGAAAGCCCGCTTGCCAAGTAAGGCAGAGGGTGCCAAGGAAACCGCAATGCGTGATGCCTCCCTCATAGCAAAATATTGGGCGAATGATTATGCCAAAACTCATGGCCTATCCCATGACAAAATGGAGTTTTTGCGCTCCGAAGCAGGAGGGGCAATGCAGAGGGCGGCAAAGTCCGTTGCATCGTATCGCAGTGGCAAACTAAGGGCCGCAGATGCCGTTGTGATGTGCAATGGTATATTTTCACGCCTTGCAAAAAAACTGGAAAAATATGGCAATCCGGCAATCCCAAATGTTGAAGGCTTTACTGAACAATTTCTTGGAAGCATGCTGGCGGTTCATAAATATCGGCATGAAAAGTCGAGGCAGAGCTGACTTTTTTGTGCGCCTTTTCAACCCATTTTTCTCACAGCAAGCAGCACTTCGCTCCCCTTCACAAGCTCAACGCTTTTCCTAATCCTAAAGCGTTTCTGCCCATCGATTATGGCATCCGCCTTCATCTTCCTAAAATCCGAAATGGAGACCTTTTCATGGTCATTGATTATAAGCGGCCGGTGTTTCCAGTCCACTGGGTTCATGCTGACAACTACAAATACCGCGGCGTTTCCGCGAACAATCGGCCCTCCTGCTGAAAGCGCGTGCGCAGTTGAGCCGGTGGGCGTTGCAACAATGAGCCCATCCCCCGCCTCCTCGCGCAAATTGTTTCCGATTAGCATCTTATATTTGAGGAGCCTGCCTGCGGTATCAGGGACAATAAGGACCTCATTTAGCGCTTCGCACTTTTTCCTCCCATCTATCGAAGCCAGTATGCGCGTTCGCTTCTCAACTTCGATTTTTCCGGAAAGCACAGCCTCTAGTGCCATTTCTATTTCCTCCGCCCTGTAAGATTGCAAAAAGCCAAGCGAGCCACAATTAATTCCCATCACCGGGATTTTTTTGCCGATATCACGGAACACCTGCAGCAAAGTCCCATCACCGCCAAAAGAAAGTGTTATGTCGCAGTCAAAGCGCTTTAGGCTTTTGCCTTTTCCAAAAAACGTCCGGTCAAGCTCAATTTGGGCTCCCCTCTCTTCAAGAATTTTTACTGCGCGCAGCGCGGTATCTTTTGCAAGCTTGTTGTCTGTGCGACCGGTAATTCCAACCTTCAGTGCCATAAACAATTTTTGAGGAGAAAGCGGTTTTAAAGATGGCGTAAGCCTTCGTTTATAGCCAAACTTTTTGCCATTTTGCCGGTTCCTCTTTTTTAAACCTTTTCTGGGTTGAATGTTTAGCTTGTTTATCCGATTTTCGAGGTGAGCGAAAAATGGCAAAATATGTCTTCATGTTCGACGAGTCAAAAAACCCCAATACCGAAGAGGCCCAGTTCGTTTTGGGGAACAAAGGCGCGCAGCTTGGCGAAATGACCAATGCCGGCCTTCGGGTGCCATATGGCTTTACAATTAGCACGCAGGGCTGCAAGGAATATTACTCGCTTGGAAAAAAATGGCCAAAAGGGCTCGAGCCTGAGATAAAAAGGGCGCTCAAAAGGCTTGAGAAGAAAATGAAAAAAAAGCTTGGCGATTCTAAAAACCCTCTCTTCGTTTCAGTGCGCTCAGGCTCATATGTTTCAATGCCGGGAATGATGGACACGGTTCTCAATTTGGGAATGAATGACAAATCCGTTGAGGCATTTGCAAAGCTTTCAAAAAATCCGCGCGCCGCATACGATTCTTACAGGCGCTTCATCAATATGTTCGCCGATGTTGTAATGGGCGTTGCGCACTCAAAATTCGAGGAAATAATCCACGCAAAAAAGGAAGAGAAGGGCGTCAAATTCGACACAGACCTCACAACCGAGGACCTGATGGAAGTAGTTGAAGGGTACAAGGAACTTGTGAAAGCGGAAAAAGGAATTTCATTTCCCATTGACCCCATAAAACAGCTTGAGATGGGGGTAAATGCGGTGTTCGAGTCATGGAATTCCCCACGCGCAATATCATATAGGCGCATAAACAATTTGCGAAGCGATGCGGGAACCGCTGTGAATGTTCAGGCAATGGTTTTTGGAAACATGGGCGATGATTCAGGCACCGGAGTTTCATTTACAAGAAACCCAGCTACTGGAGAAAAAGAGCACTACGGAGAATTTTTGGTGAATGCGCAGGGAGAGGATGTTGTTGCGGGAATTCGCACTCCGCACCCCATAGATTACATGAAAAAAACGCACCCGAAAATGCACGCCGAGCTTGTGAAGATTTACGAGAAGCTTGAGAAGCACTACCGCGAGGTTCAGGATTTCGAATTCACATTCGAGCGCGGCCATCTCTACCTTTTGCAAACAAGAAGCGGCAAGCGCACGGCGCACGCCGCCGTAAAAATCGCAGTGGACATGGCAAATGAAAAGCTCATTACAAAAGAAGAGGCGGTGCTGCGCGTAAAGCCTGAGCAGCTAGATCAGCTCCTTCACAAGCAGATAAGTTCCGATGCAAAGAAGAAGGCAAACCTGCTCGCAAAGGGCTTAGCGGCCTCTCCCGGAGCCGCTGTCGGAAAAATAGTGTTCAGTGCGGAGAAGGCAACTGAAATGGTTGATTTGGGTGAAAAAGTAATCCTTGTAAGAATGGAAACAAGCCCGGAGGATATTGAAGGAATGCACGCGGCGCAGGGGATTCTCACAGCGCGCGGCGGAAAAACTTCGCACGCTGCAGTTGTTGCACGCGGAATGGGAAAGTGCTGCGTTGCGGGATGCGAAGAAATAGTGGTTTCAGAAGAGAAGAACACAATGTCAATTCCAAAAAAGGAAATGGTGCTGCGTGAGGGCGATTATATTTCGCTTGACGGCGGCACAGGAGAAGTATTCGAAGGATCGCTCGCTTTGGTCGAGCCATCGCTCTCGGGGGATTTTGGCACACTCATGAAGTGGGCGGATTCGTACCGCAAAATAGGGATACGCACAAACGCGGACACGCCCCACGACTCAAAAGTTGCGCGTGGATTTGGAGCGGAAGGAATCGGCCTCTGCCGCACTGAGCACATGTTCTTTGAGGGCGAGAGGATTAAGGCGGTTCGCGAAATGATTATCGCGCGCGATGAAACAGGGAGGCGCAAGGCGCTTGATAAGCTCCTGCCATTCCAGCGCTCGGATTTTGAAGGGATATTCACTGAAATGGACGGCCTTCCTGTAATCATAAGGCTCCTAGACCCGCCGCTTCATGAATTTTTGCCAAAAGAAGAGGGCGATATGGCGGCGCTTGCGCAGGAGATGAATCTCCCGCTTGAAAAGGTAAAGGAGATTTCCTCTTCGCTGCACGAGTTCAATCCAATGCTTGGCCACCGCGGCTGCAGGCTTGGGATAACTTACCCAGAAATTACAGAAATGCAGGCAACTGCAATATTTGAAGCGGCGCTTAATGTGAAGGAAAAAGGCATTGTTCCTGTTCCTGAAATAGAAATCCCGCTTGTTGGAAATGTGAAGGAATTCACCGACCAGAAGAAAATAATCGAAGCGGTGGCTGAAAGGCTTAATGTGAGAGGAAAAATAAAGTACAAAATCGGAACGATGTTTGAGGTTCCGCGCGCGTGCGTAACCGCAGAGACAATCGCAAAGGAAGTTGATTTCATTTCTTTTGGAACAAACGATCTAACGCAAACAACCCTTGGGTTTTCGCGAGACGATGCCGGAAAATTCATACAGGCATACCTTGAGAAAGGGATACTCGAAACCGACCCGTTCCAGACAATCGACCAGAAAGGCGTTGGGAAGCTAATGATTGAGGGCGTTAATTCCGCGCGAGCAGTGAACCCTAAAATGGATATAGGGATTTGTGGAGAGCATGGAGGCGATCCGGCTTCAGTTGAATTCTGCCACCGCATCGGCCTAAGCAATGTCTCGTGTTCGCCTTACAGGGTTCCGATTGCGCGCCTTGCGGCGGCGCAGGCGGCACTTAAGGAGAAAAAGGCGCAGAAACAGGGGAAAAAGACGAAGATTGGAAAAAAGAACAAATAAGGCAAAATTGCCAAAATTGCAATATCCGCCCGCCAATCACTTCCCTTCGGGTTTAAAAATTTTAGAATAGTTATGTTAGCATGCGTTACCTGCTTTTGGCAGTGGCATTTCTCATAATAATGCTTGCATCCGCTTTTTCAGATTCACAGGACTTAAATGCCATTGATGCCAATTCCCTTGAAGGCGGAACCGAAGTTTTTCCACAAGACCAAAACCCGGTTCCATTAGGAGGCGGGGAAGTGGACTTGAACGGCGAAGCAACTCCTCTGCCTCCGGAAGACCAGAACACAATTCCTCCAAATGTTGACACTTTGCCGCCACCAGACGAAAACGCAACTCCGCCCGAAGCCATAGAAGAGCCGCTTCAGCCTTCTTCTAGGTCACTTATTTTTGTAACTCCGCTAGCAGAGCAGGTCATAAGCGGAGTGCAGGTTGTGATTGTTTCATTGCAGAACTTCATAAATGTCACGGCCCAGTGGTTTAGCTTCAATGGCGAGGACTTCAACGGCACGCTTTTGGAAAATACGCTTTCTGCAGATCTCAATACCCTGAGTGCGCCAAATGGCCCATACATACTTACCGCGAACGCATGCGAGGATTCCAATTGCTATGCGGGCAGCCTCGTCGTAAGTGTGCTTAACGAACTTCCGCCAAGCGATGAGCAAATACTTGATGAAAACACAGTTGTCCCTCAGCAAGATGAGCCGTTGCAAGGGGAAACGTTATACTACCTCAGGCCGTCTAACGTATTTTCCGCTCTGAGCATTTTTGGTTCGGATGAAGATTTGGTTGATTCGGGCGCTGAATTTGCAGCGGTTCCCGCTGGAACATATTCTGCGAAAATAGAATTCCTCGGAAACGAGGCGATTGAGGATGCGATGTTTACGGGGCTTGTTGTGGATTCAAATGCAACGCTCATAGAATATTCCGAACTGCAGGTTTCACCTCTCATGAAAAGATTTTTCGAGCCCGTGTCCGCTTTTTCAATAACCTCGAGTGCCACCTATTCGGAAGTGGACATAATTCTTGCCGTGCCAGAAAAGTCATCCGCCCTTTACTTCTGCCAAGAACAGGAACGCGGTGATTGCCGCGAAAACTGGGAGAAGATTACCGAGATTGGCGATGAGGAAATGGTTTCAGTTTCAGAATTTGGTATATACGCATTTGGGACATTTGGCGAGGAAAGTGTAAGGGAATTCTTTGCAAATATCCTTGGGAAGAGGGGGCAGCCGAAATTTTTTGTGAAAAGCCTCAAAAGCTCCTATTTTGAGCAGGATGCGGAGCTCGGTTTCATTGCGGCTGGCGGAAAAGAGGGGCGTGTGCGCTTTGGCGATTTCAAAAGGATGCTTCGCATAAGGGAACTGCAGCTGCGGGAGGACGGCGAACCCCTCGCGCACGGGTCATTTTCAACGCCCGTTGTTGCGGTTGACTCCCCAGACGGCGTGGGCGCGGAAATAACGCTTCCAACCACCGGGCCTGTAAACGCCATAATGAAGTGCGATGGGTGGGATTTCGGGTCCTCTTCCTGCGCAACGGAGTGGGTTGCTACGGAAATTGAATTCGCCCAAAGTCCCGACTCGATAACGTTCCTCGCAAACAGCTTCAGCGCCTACGGGGGTGCGGAAATAACCGTTGTGAACGTGCAAAGCTACCCAGTGGTGGGCGGGGAGTGGGTTGTGAGATTTACAACAAAGGGAAAAGCCGACCTGAGGATTACCCCCATAGAGGGGACAACATGGAGTTCGGACTCCGAAACCGAGGACTTGAAGTTCCTCTCGCTAAAATGCGGGGATGCCGAAAAGACAGTTGCATGGGACGGGATTACCGCCGTCTTCGAGGACTATCAGTGCGCCAAAACAGGCTTTGAGACAAGCCAGGTCTTCACCCCCGGAAGGCACGCGCTGCTTTTCGAATTTGGCGAAAGCTCTGCCATAGCACGCAACCTCGCTGGCGACATAGGCGTTCTCATTGCGAGCACTAGGACCGCAAACTCCGTTGCCACGGCAACGCCCGAAGTTTTGGTGTCAATTCCTGCGGCAAGCTTCACCACTGATGCCAATTACATGATTTTCGCCTCGGTGCATGTCAAGGGGAGCGATGGCTCGGCACGCGACCAGACCGTGATACGCCACGGGGGCTCTCAGTTCACAAATGTGCTCGAGCAACAGGAGAACCAGGGAGCAAGCACGGACCAGTGGGTATACTCTGCCATAACAAAGTGGACCGCGGTGAATGGCGAGGACATAGACCTGCACGGCCAGTGCCTTGTGTCAAGCGACACCTGCACATACGACGAGATATTTTTAATGGCGATACCGCTTGATGCGCTCACGGAGAATGTCGACTGGTTATATGTGGAGGACACCGATGCGCTCTCTAACATGAACGACACATTTTCCTCGAACGTGGGCGCCCAGATAACTTTCACTCCGGACGGCACGAGCGATTACCTGGTGTTCAGTAACTCTAGGATACTTATTGATGCTGCCGGAAATAACGTGGCTAGAATGGAGCTGCATGACGGTTCATCGCAGCTTGCGCTTGTGGAAAGGGACGGGGAGAACACTGCTGACCAGTCCGTGCTGAGCGTGCTGCACGTCCTCCAGGCTCCATCGGCTTCATCGAAGACTTACAGCCTCAGGTTCCAGGGAGACAGTTCGGATGACCACAGCTCGAGCAGGCTTTTCATACTGCGCATGAGCGCGTTCAAGAACAGCGATGCAAATGTGGTGAACGAAACATACGCGATAACGAATTCGACCTCAGTTAGGTCCACGCTCTCAATGAGCCTTGCCGCCGACGGCAACGTTGTGGCATTCTACGGCGCTGCATTTGCCAATGCACTTGGGACGCCGGCAAGCAACAAGGTAAGCGTGACTGCAAGGGAGGGCTCGAATGTGAGGGTGCAGAGCAGCGGCACCGAGCTCACATCATGGAACGCCGTTGCAAACACGGAAGGCGCGGATAGGCTGTTTGCCGCCCTTTTCGACAGCTTCAACATTGCCGATGCCTCAAGCCACACCTACGATGTCGCGGTTCTTGGCCAGACGACAACAGGAACCAATCGACACGACAACAAGCAGGCGATTGTCGCGGTTTTCAGCACGAGGTTTGCGGACGGCAGCCTCTCGTTTTCAATTGCAAACCCGCCATCGGACGGCAACACAACGATAAATGTGGACACGAATTTCCTCGTTAGCGGCACAACCACGTGCTCCACGAACAACTGCGGGCTTGTGGACACGAACCTGCAGTACTGCGTGGGCTCTGGCTGCTCGAACTGGGTCGACATGAACACCGTTTCAACTTCTCCACTCTACATTGCATCGGGCTCGCAGCCGCAGAGCTCGACAATAGGCAAGGACCAGAGCTACAATGCATCATGGATTGTGCGCTCAACCGTTGCGCAGGACTATGAGCTGCGGCTGCGCGGGGACGGTGCAAACACCGATGCAAACGTGACAAATGGCACTGACAGGACAATAACCACTCAGGCGGGGGGCGCCGCGGATTACAGCTTCACGCTTTCATTGCCGTCCTCCGGATGCACACAGGGCAAGGGCAGCATTGATGCCGGAACAAGCTGTGATAAGGGCTATTTCGAGGCAAGCGCAAGCGGCGGGACCGCGGATGCAAACGGCGTGAACCCCGAAGGCCAGACATCCACAATCCCGTTCTTTGTTTACGACAACCAGAGCACTGAAGCAAATGACCTCAACATCTCGCTTGATTTGAACGCTGTTCTGCCCTCAACCCTCAAGCTCAAGGCGGGGATGTTATATGACGGCTGGGCCCCTGTGTGTTCCGCTTCAGGCATTGATGCGGATATTTCGGGAAACGGAAACAATGCCGATATCAACTACGGCATTGTCACTGCCGGCGTTTCAGGGAATGCTCTGGGCTTTAGTGGAATTGACCGTGCAAACGGCATGAATATTGATTCTGGTGATGTGAATATGGTTGTTCCGATTTCGGGCGATGGGAATGCGTCTGTTTCTTTTTGGTTTAGGGCGGATTCGAATAATAGCAATAGGGTTTTGTTTCTCAAGCCGATACAGTATATAGACAGGAATGGCACAATTG
>DATDXA010000058.1:0-2856 GCA_035289485.1 archaeon
CCGATTATTTTAGCTCCGCGGCTTTTCATTTCAATTGCGTTGCTAAGCGTAAGCGGCCTCGTTTCCGGAGTTGACAGGGCAATTGCAGGCGTACCTTCCTCTACAAGGGCGATTGTCCCGTGCTTTAGCTCTCCGCCTGCAAAACCTTCAGCGTGGATGTAGCTTACTTCCTTAATCTTGAGAGCGGATTCAAGAGCCGCGGCAAAAGCATCGTGCCGGCCTATTACAAACAGGTCCTTTGAGCGGGAAAGAGATTTTGCAAGCGATTTCATCTGCACATCAAACAAAGGCAGGTGTTTTTGCGCAAGCGCCGATGTTTTGCGCAAAAGTTCCTTTCCTTCAGAAAATTTCCCTGCAAGAGAGTACGCAAGCAGCAGAAGAATTGAGAGCTGCGAAGTGAAGCTCTTTGTTGAAAGAACGCAAATTTCAGGGCCAGCGTTCATGAGAAGCGAGCAATCAGAGAACCTCATTACGCTTGAGTCCATGACATTTACAATGCTCCCGATTTTTGCGCCCCTTGACTTTGCGGCCTTGAGAGCCTCAAGGAGGTCTGCTGTTTCCCCGCTCTGGCTTACTCCAATAACCAGGGTTTTTTTATTAAAGAACTGCTCGTGCTGTGAAAATTCCGAGGAGAGAATTGGAGTTACCGAAATGCCGCAGATTTTGCTAAGGAAGTATGAGCCGCAAATGCATGCGTGGTATGAAGAGCCGCAGCCTGTGAGGAAAATTTTTTCTGCTCCGCGCATAAGCGATGACATTTCAGTTATTTTTTCCTCCGGCTGCTCGGACGCTGCAAGAATCGCATCCGGCTGCTCGTAAATTTCTTTTAGCATGAAATGAGGGTAGTCCCCTTTTTTTGCCTGCTCAAAATTCCATTTGAGTTCTTTTGGGGTAAACTGCGCCGGGTTTCCGCTTTTTACATCCAAAACCGAAAGATTGCCCGAGAGCACAGCCATTTCGCCATCATTTAGGAAAACTGCGGTGTTTGTGTGCTCAATAAATGCGGTTGCATCAGAGCCTACGAAGAATTCACCGTTTTTTCCGATGCCGAGTACAAGCGGCGAGCCGCTGCGCGCGCACACTATTTTGTTTTCATCGGCTTTAAGGCAGACAACTGCATAGCTGCCATTAAGTTCGAGCAGGGAGAGGCGCACAGCCTCTTCAAAAGAATTTCCTTTTGAATGCAGCTCTATTAGATTTGCAATTACTTCAGAATCAGTGTCTGAAACGAACTTGAATCCCTTTTTTATGAGGCTTTCTTTGAGGTCGGTAAAATTTTCAACAATCCCGTTGTGCACAATCGCGATTTTTCCATCATTTGAGAGGTGAGGGTGGGCATTGCGTTCAAGCACTTTTCCATGGGTTGCCCAGCGCGTGTGCGCAATTGCAATATTGCCCTGCGGGTGGCCGTTTAGTTCTGCCCCGCCGATTTTTCCTATATGTTTTTCAACGTAAAATGAGCCATTATCCGGCAGTGCAATTCCCCATGAGTCATAGCCCCTGTATTCGAGGCATTTGAGGCTACCGAATGCCTTTTCAGCGGCACTAGCCCCCATAACCCCTACAATCCCGCACATAATACAGCAATAGACGAAGAAACAGTTAAAAAGGCGAAAGATACTAATATTATAGAATAATTAGAACTAGTATGAAAATATTAATAGCACCATACTCGGCAATTGATGGCAAAATATCAAATGATTAGACGGATTTGAAAAGCATGGACAAGCTGATTTTGGAAAATGGAAGCAATGAACTGCAGATGCCAACCAAAGTGTTTGCGGACGCTCAGAAGCTGCGGCCGCTTCTGAACACCGATTGCTGGCGGATTTTTGGAAAGCTCTCCGAGAAGGCATCATACCCTGCGCTTCTTGCAAAGGAGCTTTCAATGAATGAGCAGAAAGTTTACTACTACATAAAACAGCTCAAAAATGCAGGGTTAATAGATATTGAGAAAACTGAGGAGCGCAATGGCGCTGTTGCAAAATTTTATTCCGCGGCATTTGAATCGTTTTCAATCGTGCCAAATAGGGAGAAGGCACGCAACAGCTCCAAAGTTATGCGAAGCGAATCCGCTTCAAAAGGCGAGGCTTGGGAGTTCCTTGCAGGATTCATGAAAAACGGAGTTTTTGCCGCAAAAATAGTTGTCGGGTCCCCGGACCCGCATGGCCCTTACAAGGCGAGGGCGCGAGATGGGCACCTTGCCGCGGAAATTGCGGCTTTCATCGGCGCGAACTGCGCAGGGTTTGAATTCCCGCTCATATTTCTGGACACGATGGTAAAGGATTTGCGCAATGAGAACTCGAATCTTGTGATTTTGGGAGGGCCGGTTACAAATAAGCTTGCAGAGCAGGTGAATGAGTTTTTGCCGGTTAAATTTGCTGTGAATGGCGGCAACTGGACTTTAAGCTCCTCCGAATCCGGAAAGCAATACGCTGACGATTCCATTGGCGTAATTGAGAAAATTGCGCATCCGTTCTTTAAGGGGAAGTGGATTCTTGTACTCGCTGGAAAGAGAAACCCTGGAACGATTTCGGCAATCCTTGCACTCACCAAAAGGACCGCAAAAACCGTGAAAGGTGCGGAAGGGAAAGCGCACGCGCGCGTTGTTGAGGGGCTTGATGTTGACGGCGATGGGCTTATTGATGATGTGGAATTTAAGGAATAGATGAGTAGTATTTGATATTTTGATTAATTCATCTTCTTCACAAGGCCCTCCGCAATCCCTTTTGCAACCCACTGCTGATTTGTGGATTTTACAATAATCTTCCCGCTCTTGAAAAGCGAAACATCTTTCCCGCCGATTTTGAGCATCAGAAGGTATGGGGTTTCGATTTCGACAAAAACCTCATTTTT
>DATDXA010000059.1:0-20395 GCA_035289485.1 archaeon
ATTGTGTGCGGGAAATTAAATGAAAAGGAAATAGAGGCGCTAAAGGCATTTGGTGGATTGCAATGAAAAACAATTTGGAAAACGCACGGGGAAAGGAGCCTGCTGCAGGATATGAAGAGGACCTTGGAATAAAGGTTGCAAAGTACCGGCAACTCACAAGGCTTGCGCTTGAAAAAGTGGAGCTGAATTCCGCAAAAGGCACAAAGGAAAATATTATGGGAAAAAAGCTCCTTGAAATGGCCGAATCATATTTCATGGACGCGCAGTACTTTGAGCAGTCAGGAAAGCCGCTTACCGCGCTTGCGGCATACAGCTATGCCCATGCATGGATTGATGCGGGAGTGCGCCTTGGAATTCTTGATGGGAAGGGCGATGACCAACTGTTTGTTCTGCCGTGAAAGGAAATAGACTGTTACTTAAGCTAAAGGCCTCTCAACTTCAACACTTTTCTGAATAACTTCGGCCTTATCTTTCCTTTAGAATCTTTAACATTCACGCCTATTACAGAATTGCTAACCCGATAATTTCCAGTAAGAGACCGTCTTGGGTCACCGGTTGTCCGGATATGCATAATATTGCCAACAACCGTTGAAGGCTGTCTTAATCTGTGTTTTTGAGGTACACTTGACATACTAATCTTTATGTTTCAGGCATTATTAAATATTTGTAAATTCATAGATTAAGTGATTTGAATGGGCATATACGACCAGAATGTTGGATTCAATCTCGCCTTTGGCGATTCGAAAAAAATACTCTACATCATACTGGCAGTGCTAATTGTGCTTGCGATTGGCGCAATAGCCTTCTTTGCAATGCAGGAAATTAAGCCATCCGCGCTCAATTTCAGGTTCGAGAAAAACCCGATAAAAACAGGGGAAACAACCAAGGTGATTGTTACGGTCACAAATATCGGCGAATTTGATGCGGTGAATGTTCCTGTAAGCCTTGGCGCGAAAGAATCTACCGAGCTGCAGGTTTTCCCAGAAAACTTCAGCGGCAAAATAGCAAATCTCTCGGCAGAAACCTCGCGCGAAGTTACTTTTGTAATTAATCCTGTGAGAAATATTCTTCCGGGAACTTATGTGTTAGTTGCACGCACAACAATAAATGGCGAAGAATACGAAAAGGAAACTGTTCTTACTGTGCAGAAATAATTTCAATGCCTGATTGAAAACCCTTTGAATTCGCCTGTTGCATCGCCCCAGCTCTTTTTCACTTTTTCAACATGGCCTGTGGGAGGGCCTTTCTCGAGCGCGTGAAGAAACTTCAGGAGTTTTTCCTTTTCACCTTCCGCAACTACTTCAACTGTGCCGTCAACAAGGTTGCACGCAAACCCATGCACACCATGAAATATCGCCTCGGCTTCCGCAAAGAAGCGAAAGCCAACGCCCTGAACACGTCCTGAAATTATTGCCTCAAAGCGCTCCATCCAAACACCAACAGCCAAATACCAAAAAATCAAAAGTCGAAAATAGGCTCATTGAGCGTATTTTTTTGCAAGTATCTGCAGAGCCTCGCGCAAAATTTTTTTATTGTCAAGGTGCGTGAGGATTTTCTCAACCTCATCTTCAGGGAGCCACTTGTAGCCGTCATGCTCTATGATTTCCTGCTCCAAATCAAGCGGCTCATTCATATCGCCCTTCAAAACAAAGGGAGTGTAGATGTATTTCATATCCTTTGCAGTCCATGAAACTTTTTGCGGCAGCACCGAAATCACTGAAATATTTTTAAGCCCCGTTTCCTCGCTGATTTCGCGCAGCACCGCCTCATGCGGATTTTCACCATTCTCAATTCCGCCCTTTACAAACTCCCAGCCGCGCCAGTTCAGAACGCGGTGCATTACCAAAAAGTGGCGAATGCCGTTTTTCTCATCAAATATGACTCCCGTGACCCCGTGCTTTTCATTCATAAAAATAAATTATGAAGCAACACCTAAATTAGGCTTTCGCCTAAAGGCTGGAAATTAAAAAGCGGTTATTTACGCTTTTGCGGGCGTAGGCTGCGGTGCCTGCGGCGGCGCTTGTGAAGGCGGTGCAGGCGGCTGCGAAGGCGCAGCCGGAGGCTTCATGCCCGACTTTTCAAGAAGTGTTTCATAATTGAGGTTTGCCATTCTCTGGATGTGCTCAATCTGCTCTGGCGAGAGGTGCTTGAACCTCTTTTGCAATTCAAGCGGCTCTTTTACCGGCTTTGGATTTGCAGGGTTAAAATTCATCTTGTACTGGCCGTTCTCTATCTCATACAAAAACCAGAGGCGCGCGGCAACTGAGAGCTTTGAAACCTTCATTGTGATTGCCCCGTCAAAGCCCGCTCCAAGGCAGCATGGCGCGTCAATTACAACAAATGAAGGGCCCTTCACTGCCTTTGCTTTTTTAAGTTTCATCTGCAAATCGGCATAATATGCGATTGAAGCGGAGGCGCAGTACTGCGCTCCGTGAGCCGCGACTATTTCCATAATCGGCTTGCGCTCGGTTTCCTTTCCCTTGTGCACTTTTCCGACAACTGTTGTGGTTGTTGCCGCGCCGTATGGGGTTGCGCCGGATTTTTGAACACCGGTGTTTGCATAGAGCTGGTTGTCATAGCATACATAGAGAACATTGTCCCCGCGCTCCAGCATTCCGCTAAAAGAGCCAAAACCTATGTCATAAGTTGAGCCATCGCCTGCAATTACCACGACTTTTGTGTGGTCATTTCCCGCGGCCTTTAGCGCCGCCGCAACCCCTGAAGCAACAGCCGGGGCGTTTTCGAAAAGCGAATGAATGTATGGAACACGCCATGCGGTTTCAGGGTACTGTGAGGAAGTAATTTCCATGCACCCTGTTGCATTCACAACAATTATGTCCTTTCCAAGAGTGTCGCACACCTGTATGAGCGCATTGCTTGGCCCGCAGCCGGGGCAGCCGCTATGGCCGGGCGCATACAAATGCATTTCGGATTGTTTGCTCATGTTTTCACAGCTCCTAAAATAATCATCCGGACATCGCCGACTTTGGCGCCTCTGTTGCAATCCATTCCCTTCTTGCGCCCTTCTTCATTTTTTCAAAAACATCGCGGATGTGGGTCCTTTTAATTCCCCTTCCGCCAAGGCCGCCATAAAAGCTTGAAACTTCCGCCTTTGTGCCATTCAGTGCTTCCGCAACTTCCACAAATATCGGTGCCGCGCCTCCGATGCTAATATCCCTGTCAATTACGGCAACCTTCTTTCCTGCAAGGGCCTTCTTCAGTTCCTCGCGCGGGAACGGCCTGAAAACTCTCAGATGCAAAGCGCCGACTTTTTCGCCATTTTCGCGAAGCTCATTTACAACAGTAATCACATTGTCAATTAGCGAGCCAACACCAACAATCACGCGGTCAGCGTCCGCTACCATGTACTCACGTATCAGGCCATATTCCCTTCCGGTCAACTGGCCCCATTTCTTTCCGGCTTCAAGAATCAATTCTTTTGAGGATTCCATATCCTTCATTATGTCCTCTCGGAAAATCTGGTAATGCGTCGGGTTTGCATAAACACCAAGCGAAACCGGGTTCTCCGGGTCAAGCTTTAGGGGGTATTTGTAAGGCGGCAGGAATTTTTGCACAATGCTCTCATCCGCAACATCGACCTGTTCGACCGCGTGAGTGAGATAGTGCCCGTCAACGCAGACCATCACAGGAAGAAGGATTTTTTCGGCAATATAAAACGCCTGCGGAATTGTGTCCACCGCTTCCTGATTGTTCTTGCAGTAAATCTGAATCCAGCCGGTGTCGCGCTGGCTTATTGAATCCTGCTCATCATTCCAAATGTTTAGAGGCGAAGAAACCGCGCGGTTCCCGACAAGCATTACTATTGGAAGCCTCATTCCAGCGGCGCTAAAAAGCGGCTCGTGCATGTACAAAAGCCCCTGCCCGCCGGTTGTTGTAAATGTTCTCGCGCCCGTTGCGCTTGCGCCTATGAGAGCGGAAATCGCGGAGAACTCAGCCTCAACCGTGATGTACTCGGGGATTTTGCCATCGGCGTAATATTTGTTTAGCTCTTCAGTTAGGTGAGTTGTGGGAGTTATTGGATAGCACGCCACGACATCCAGTTTGCAGTTCACTGCCATTTCCCCAAGAACCCTTGCTCCTTCTTTTGTCTTTAGCACCCAATCATCTCCCGGAAATTAATCCTCTTCAACTCTTTCCATTGCAATGCACTTCACAGGGCACTCATTTGCGCAGATGCTGCAGCCTTTGCAATATTCATAATCAATCTCTGGAATCTTCTTAACTTCGCCCATTATTCCTTCAGGGCAGAAATTCTGGCAGATTCCGCACTTGATGCACTTGTCGCCCGTGACAATTGGCATGTAAGCTTTCCACTCGCCCGTGAGATTTTGCGTGCTTGAGCCCGGCTTTGCATGAGGGATTATCATTTCTTTTTCGCCCCCGAAGATTTTTTGGCAGGTGAATGCGCGGACTTTGCTTTGGAAGCAGAAACAGCCGGCTTCACTTCAACCTTTTCAACTTTCATCTGGTCGTAAACATCCTGAACCGCTGCAACATTGGAATCAACTATAGCCTGCGGAAATTTTTTTGCAAAAGACTCCTTAATCGCCCATTTCACTGATTCAATCTTGACAATATCTGTAACTTTGCAAAAAGCGCCAAGCATTACCGTGTTGTAAATCGGCTTTCCAAAATGCTTTAGCGCAACATCTGTTGCGGGAAAGGTAAAAACCCTCTTTGCCCTAAGCCCTAGCTCCTCTGGCTTTTTGACGCTGTTTACAATCACAATTCCGTTTGGCTTGAGGCCTTTGCACACATCCACAGCGTCCATAATCGAAGGGTCCCCGACTATTACAACATCTGGTTCAGCAATCTCCTCATGAATACTGATCGGCTTTTCATCTATGCGGCAATATGCCTCAACAGGAGGGCCCCTCTTTTCCGAACCAAAGAACGGGAAAGCCTGGCTATATTTGCCCTCGTGATTTGCCGCCAAAGCAATTAGTTCTGCGCCGGTGACCATTCCATGGCCAGCCCTTGCATGCAACCTGATTTCCTTCATGACTAGCAATGTTGAATAATATAATATATAAGGGTTCCGTTAAATGTCCACCTAAAAAACGACAATTGACTAAGTGCAATCGGGTGGTTTTTCGGCAATTGCCGCGGCAGACGCTAAAAACAGGCTTAAATCGTCATTTGGAATCCTCAGGCATTTGCGTTCACATGGCAGTAGTTTTCCACAGCCCAGCCGCATGTTTGGGCCAGTCATCTGCAGCTTTGCAAAACCCACTCCCCGTATTCCCTGTTCGCTCTGGCGGGAAGTTCGAGAATGCATGGGATTTTGTGGCTGTGAAGCGCAAGAATTGCTTTTTTGGCGGCCTTTGCATTGGTTTTGGTGGTTTTCATTAATGCGATGAACTCTTTGGTGCGCACAACTTTTTCTTTCCAGCAGTACATGGAGCTTGATTGGATTATATTCGAACAGGCAATCAGCCTGCCTTTAATCAGTGCTGCAGAAACTGCCTTCGCCTCTTTGCGCGAAGGGAAAGGGACGTAGAGGAGCACTTGTTCACCCCAAAAAGTAGCCGAGAAAATAGAACAGCAACGCAGCCAAAACAGCAGTGATGAATATGACTGCGATGTCTGCTGCAATGCTCTCGCCCTTCCTTTGCTCGGCCCTTTTCTTCACAAGCCGCTCATCAAGAATGTCGCTTGCAATCCTTGCCTCGCTCTCGCCCTCATCCCACTGCCAGCCAAGGCGCTCGGCATCATCCTCGAACCTCGATTCCTCGCTTTGAGAAGAATCCTCGCCCTCAGGCAGCGGCACATCAAGAACGCCATAGCCCTTTTCCTTGGATTTTGCCATGAAACTAATTATGCTGCCCCGATATATAAAACAGCACGAAAGGGCGTCAGGAGAAAACGGGAGGACTGTGGAAAAATTGCAAGAGGAATCGAACCAATGGCAGGCAAAAAAATGCGTTTCGGCAAAAAAAACCGAATCCGAAGTTCACTGCCTTATTACGGCGCCAAGGACCCATGCGCGCTCGCCAAGGCCCTTTAGAATCTTCGCGGTTTTTTTCGCGTCCTTTTTTGCAACCACAACAACAAGGCCAACGCCCATGTTGAAGGTGCGGTACATTTCATCGGTCGGAATGCCGCCGCTTCTCTGAATAAGCCTGAAGATGTGCGGAGATTCGATGGTTGAATAGTCATAGCTTGCGGAAAGGCCCCTTGGAAGTATGCGCGGAACGTTCTCATAGAGCCCGCCGCCAGTGATGTGCGCGATTCCTTTCACCTTCACTTTCTTGCGCAGCGTGAAAATGTTTTTTGAATAGCTCTTGTGGACCTTCAAAAGCTCCTCGCCAATTGTGCACCCGAGCTCTGGCAAAAAATCCTGGAGCGAAAAGCCCGCCTTATCCAAAAGCACCTTGCGCGCGAGGCTGTAGCCGTTTGTGTGAAGCCCGCTTGAGGCGATTCCGACAAGCGTGTCACCCGATTTTATTTTTGAATTGTCAAATAGGTCCTTTTTTTCAACTACCCCGACCATGCAGCCAACAATATCCGTTTCTCCCTCGCCATAAACCCCCGGCATTTCCGCGGTTTCTCCGCCAACTAGGGGGCACTTGATTGCTTCGCACGCGTTTGCCATTCCTGAAACAATTTTGCGTATTTTTTCAGGCGCGATTTTTGAAGAGGCAAGATAATCGAGGAAAAAAAGCGGCTCTGCGCCCATTGCGGCGAGGTCATTTGAGCAGTGATTTACTATATCGGCCCCCACGGTGTCCCACACATCCATTCGCGCGGCGACCTTTACTTTTGTTCCAACGCCATCCATGGTTGATACAAGGAGCGGATTTTTCATCTTCTTGACTTTTGATAGCGAAAAGACTGCGCCAAAGCCGCCCACACCTGAAATTACCTGCGCATTGTATGTGCGCTTAACTTCCGCTCCGATGAATTCCTCGGACTTGTTGCCGGCGTCGATGTCAACGCCCGCATCCCTGTATTCGGACATTTAAGGAAACCTCTTTTTCCAGTGCGCGCATACTTCTTCGGTTCTTTTTACCGCAAGGCCGGTGTATGATTCTGGATTTTTGAGCAGATTCATTTCAGGAGTGGAAAATTTGCGCAGATACGATGCAAGCGCCTTGTCCGTTTTCGCGAGCTCAAGAACGCCTTTTCCGGATTTTGCGGATTTGAGCGTGAGCCCCCTTACAACCTCGTGTGCATCAGGATGCGAATGCTTAGCAAGCAGGATGTAGAGCGGCTCTGCGACAATCGATTCGCGCGATGCATTGAAATTTCTCTTCATGGCCTCGCGGTCGACAACAATGCTTGAGGAAACATTCTGCAATTTCTCGCACGCAACAAGGAGCCCGAGGAAAATCTCCGGAATGAAGCGCGCGCTTGCGCTGTTTGTTAGGTCGCGCTGGTGCTCTGAAATGGAATCCATGTGCATTGTAACCATGCGCGGCATGAACTCCTTCCACATGCTTTTCACATTTTCAAATGTAATCGGGTTTCGCTTGTGAGGCATTGTGCTAGAGCCCACCTGGCGAGAGCCGAAATCCTCGGCTATTTCGCCGATTTCTGAGCGCTGCAGATGCCTCATATCGTCTGCGAAATTTGCAAGCACGGAAAAAGCCATAATAATTGAATCAACCAAATCAACAAGTGATTCGGGCTCCACTATCTGGGTTGAGTGCAGCCCCTGCTTGAGCCCGAGTTCGCCCAAAATATCGGCTTCGAGCTTGATTGGGTCTTTTACAAGAAGCGAAGACGCATTATAACTCCCCACAGCGCCCGAGAACTTGCCTTCGAGATTATCCGCGTACCACTCAAGCGAGGAAATCATCTCCCCGAGGCGGTTTATATAAGAGCCCATTGCAAACCCAAAAGTGATTGGCTCTGCGTGCTGGCCGTGTGTCCTTCCGATTTGCAGGGTTTTTTTCTCGCGGATTGCAATATCAAGCCACAGATGAAGCAGCTTTTTTAGTTCGGGAACCACGAGGCGGTGCGTCGCTTCCTTGTAGCGCAACGCCGAAGCGGTGTCCACAATATCATATGAGGTTGCTGAAAAATGTATGAATGGCTTTGCTTCTTTTGAAACCTTCGAGCGCAAAACATTTGCAAGCGCGCGCACATCATGCCTTATCTTTGCCTCTTCTGTGTAAACTTCCTCTGCCGTGATTTTCTCGGCTGCCTTTGAAACCTCATCCGCGATTTTCGGAGTGCAAACTCCCTGCTTTGAGAGAGCCTTTACAAGCGCCGCTTCCACGCGGGCCTGATAGCGCACGCGTGCATTTTCTGAAAAGAAGCGTTCGGCATCCCTGTGCAAATCCCCATCAACATACCTATAATCAAGCGGGGAAAAAAGGCTGAACTTGTCCAAGGGGTTCACTATTAGTACTTAGGGTTAAATGGTTTTTTAAACGCTATCTGGAAAAGCCCTAAAACAGGGTTTTATTGCCTTCTGTGCACCTTTATGGCATGGAAAAGGGCGCTGGCGGCAAAGTAAACCATTTCTCAGAGCAAACCGGCAAATTCTACCAGCTTTTGCCCACAAGAAGCGTTCCTGCGCTAAGGATTAATGCCGTGCCCATGCACCGCTTTGCAAAAGTCGACCCTGCAGAGCACACACGCAGAATAATTGCAGCCGCAAATCCAACAGGGAAAGTTCTTGATATTTGCACAGGGCTTGGATACACCGCGATTTCCGCTGCGAAGAAAAATGCGGTAAAGGAAGTTGTCACGGTTGAAAAGGACCCCGAGGTGCTTGCCCTGGCGCGCGCAAACAGCGCAAGCGCGCAGCTTTTCACAAACCAAAAAATCAAAATCATCGAAGGGGACGCCGTGGAAAAAATCACTGAATTTGCGGACGCGCAGTTCGACACAATAATACACGACCCGCCCACTTTTGTGATGGCAGAAGACCTCTACACACGCAATTTTTGCGCGCAGCTCTACCGCGTGCTAAAAAAGGGCGGAACACTCTGGTTTTATGCCGCGGAGCCTGGGAAGGCTGGAAACTCAGAGAAAGCAAAAGGCCTTGGCGAGAGGATTTTGAAATATTTGCAGCACACTGGGTTTAAGGAAATAAAACGGGATGAAAATTCGACCGGGATAATTTGCAGGAAGTGTTCTGAAGACATTGAAGAATTCAAGCGGCTTGTCAGAGGACACGAAAAACTGCTAAGGGCAATAGGGGAACTGTAACTGAGTGGTTTTAGCCAATTGGCAAAATCTAATTTCACTGCTGCCTGCCTTTTTCCAAAAATGCCTTGTAAGTGTTCATTACTTCTTCAAGGTTTGGCCCCTTGAATCGGTTTTCTCCAACCCACGCATCGCACACGCTCTTGTACATGTTAGAAACAATTGCCTTGAACTCCTCAGGGAGCGGCTGCGGCTTTGGCCAGTCCGCCTTTTCAACATTGTTTTTCTTTGCGTTCTCCAAATCGACATACCAAGGGGTTGTCTTGTAATAATCGCGGCACACCTGCTTGCTCACATGTATCCCGTTCCACAAGAAGCGGTTTTCATCAAGAGTTCCGCACACATCAACAAGCATTATCTCATTTTTCGGGGTTATTCCAAATTCAACCTTGCCATCGGCGTGCTCAAGGCCAATTGAAGCGGCCTTCTCTGTTAGGAAATCATTGATGTTTAGCGCAATTTCCTTTAGCTCGTATAGCTGGTCTTCTGTGATTTTTGAAAGTTCCATTGCCTCATCCCATGAAAGGTAGCGGTCTATTGGCTCTAGCTTTGTGCTCACATCCAAAAATGCCTTCTCGAACTTGAAGCCCGGCTGCGGAATTTCACTAAGCCCCAAATCATACGCTTCAAGCTCGCCTGATTCAAGCCTTTTGAAAACTGAAGAGCCTTCTGGAAGCGAATTGCGAAACATCACTTCGAGAGGGACAAGGTAGTTGCGGGTTTCATCCTTTATCTGGTTGTCCTGCGGCATCAGAACGCGAACTAGGCTCACCTGCATCTTGTTTGGATTTATGAACTTGCGGAAATGCGTTTTTATGTCAAATTTTGCTTCAATTTCCTTGAAATTATACGATGCCATGCGGCAAAGCGACTCGCCCTTGCCCAGGATTGTGTCCGGCATCTTGCCAAAATCAAAAACACTGTAATCGTCCGTGAACTCAAAGACGCCAATGCCCACTGCGTCCTCGGTTGCTTCCTTTTCAACGGTGAGATTTTTTACAGAACCCATTTAATCACTAATAGAAAGTGATAGGGTTTGGTTTATAAAAGATTCCAAAGCGATTTCGCCTGCGGAAAAAATCACGCATTCATGCCGGAAAAATAATTTTTGCCGCAGATTTTAACTATATCCATGCGTTTAAAAAAGTACATCCGCTCTAGTTCTAAGGGTTGCATGACAGGGACGGTAATTATAGGCTCGCAGTTTGGCGATGAGGGAAAAGGAAAGGTAACCGACTTTTACTCGGAGAACGCAAACATGGTTGTAAGATACCAGGGCGGCAACAATGCAGGGCACACGGTAGTTGTGAAGGGCGAAGTTAAGAAATTCCACCTTCTTCCAAGCGGAGTTGTGCAGGGGAAGCGAATACTTATCGGCGCGGGAGTTGTGTTGGATCCGCGCGTTCTCAAAACCGAGCTCGCGGAACTTAACGGGAAATTTTCACTCGGAGTTGACCCGCGCACGCACATCATAATGCCCTGGCACAATCTTCTTGATGAGGGGCGCGAAGGCTCTCGCGGCGGAATAAAAATCGGCACCACAAAAAGAGGAATCGGCCCCGCGTACGCTGACAAGGCAGAGAGGCTTGGTATCCGCTTCGAAGACCTTGTGGATGAGAAGAGGCTGCGCGAAAAGGTTTCTGAAGTTTTCCCTGTGAAAAAGGCAATACTTGAAAAAGTTTACAATATCAAGGTGCCTTTTACGGAGCAGGAAGTTCTCAAAGAGTACACCGCGCTTGGAAAAGAATTTTCGCAGTACCTTTGCGATGTGAGCCTTGAAACATTTGAAGCGCTTGAGGCAAAAAAGAACGTGCTCTTTGAGGGCGCGCAGGGAACGTTTTTGGACAACGATTTTGGAACCTACCCATTTGTTACAAGCTCCCACCCGATTTCCGGAGGAGTTGCAACGGGCGTTGGAATACCCGCCGCAAAAATTACCCGCATCATAGGAATTGTGAAGGCATACACTACACGCGTGGGGTTTGGCCCGTTCCCAACTGAACTTTCCGATAAAATCGGAGAGCACCTAACCGAGCGCGGGCAGGAATTCGGTACAACCACCGGAAGGAAGAGGCGTGTTGGATGGCTTGACCTTCCGATGCTTCGCACCTCAATGAGGCTCAATGGCTTTACCGAACTTGCAATCACAAAGCTTGATGTGCTCTCTGGGCTAGATAGCGTGAAGGTTGCAAAAAGCTACTCTGTAAACGGCAAGGAAATAATGTTTTTTCCATACAGCAACAAGGGAATTGAAAACGCGAAACCGAACTATGCGGAGTTCAAATCATTCAAGGTCACGGGAAAGGAGAAGAAATATTCTGAATTAGATGCAAACGCGCGCAAGTACCTCGAGTTCATTGAGAAAGAACTTGGGTGCCCGATAAAATTGGTTTCAGTTGGCGCCGGAAGAGAAGAGACGATTGTGAAGTGAAGGCATCATGCCAAAAACCAGCTCAAAACCGAAAAGAAAAACAAGATGGAAACAAGCCATAGGAGTTTCCGCAATTTCCGGAGCGCTCATGTTTGGCGGCCTGGACGCTGCAAAAAGCAGGATTGAAATTGTGGCAGCGGATAAAGCCAGAGCGGCACTAGAGCAAGAAGCCAAAAGAGAAAGGCCGATGCTGGAAACATTGAAATCACGCGGATATTTTCCAACAAGAGATGAGGGTATAGGCGTTGCATATGGCCTGAAGCCAAGGCAACTGTCATTGCTCGGCCAATTAAAGCCCGAAACGTCGAGGGGATTATTTTCAGTTTACCAGACCGGAAATAAAAAACTCACATTCATGCCCTCTCCGGTTGCCTACTCTTACCTGAAAGATGTAAAAAACCTGACACCCCAGCAGCTTAGGCAAAAATACACCGGGATAGTAAAGCAACTAACGCAAGAAACCGACAAGGTTTCAAACCAGCTGAAGAATACAAAAGAAATGGACCCCAGATATAAAACGCGCGAAGAATTTCTCAAACAAATCAGAACACAGGATGGTGTAAGAGAAAAACTTAACCCACGGGAATGGCAGTTATCGGAAAAACACAGGGAAGTGCGATTTCATCTGGAAAATCTAAAAACTGAGCTTTTCAGGTATTCCCTTTTTTTAGATGCCGGCCTGCCTGAACTAGGCATTAGGAATTTTCGTGAGTCTCTTCCGGAAGAAGAGAGGAAAAAATTGGACAGGTTCCTTGATTCATTTTAGGATTATTCAGCTCGCGCCGCTTCTTTTCATGTCGAGCTGCACTTCAACCTGCAGCTTCTTGAAAACGTCCTGGAAAGTGTCAATGAAATCCGAGCCCTTGTAGCCGAAAATCGGCTTTAGCATATCCACGGATTTCTCCTTCTGCTCACCTGAAACAAACAGGATATTTATCGCATCCTTCTGCTCTTTTAGAAGGCTTATGAATGCATTGCGCTCGGTTTGGGAAATTCCCTTCATCTGCAGCGCCTTTTCAAGCGCGAACTTGGCGCTCGCATCGACCTGGAACTTTGCCTTTTCCATGAGCTTTAGCTTCTTTTTGCGGTCGGCGCCGAAAATGGAGTCATTTATTTCCTTTGCCTTTGATTCGTACTCTTCCTGAGAAACCTGCATAAAGCAAAAGTAAATGCGGAAGGGTTTAATAAAGATTAATTACGGGGATTTCCAAAATTGCTATTCCGTGATATATTTATAATCTTCTGAAGAGGCAGTATAGTTATGCAGAAAAAAAAACAATACAGTTTTGTCGTACTGATAGAACAGGATTCCGACGGCTGGTTCGTTGCGAAAGTGCCCGATATACAGGGTTGTTATACCCAGGGAAAAACTGTCGCAGAGGCAATGGAGAGGGTAAAGGAAGCCATTCAAGTTTGCCTTGAAGCTGACGAACTCAAACCAACCACTTCAAAATTCATTGGCGTGCAGAATGTCGAAGTAAGGGTCTGATTCCAATGCCGCGCCTGATACCGATTTCCGGCAAGGAAATGTGCAGGCTGCTTGAAAAAATAGGCTTCTTACGGGTGCATCAAGTTGGCAGCCATGTCAGATACATTCATCCGGATGGGCGCAAAACCGTCGTGCCGGTGCATGGAAACGAGGACATCGGAATCGGAATATTGCTAGAAATACTCAAGCAGGCGGAGATTTCGCGCAAAGATTACGAAAAATTAAGACGTTAAATGCGAATAATCGCCTCGGTCTTTGTGGTTGCTGCCGTCTTGAATCGCAACCTTTAATAAAGATTAATCCGCAAAAAAAACGTAAAAACTATGCAAAAACATTAACTTTTTATATGTTTTATATACCATTTAGGTTGGTGATTTGTTTATGCAAACATTGGTCAAATTAGAAGGGGTCCCAAAAGAGCTTCTCGAAGTTCTTGTGAAAAGGGGATACTTCAAAACAAGGACCGAAGCGATAAGGGCGGGCATACTTTCCCTTGGAAAGGAATATAGCCTCATTAAGTCCCCAAAAGATTTGGAAAATGAGCTTGTTGCGCTAAAACTTAAAGAGGAAGAGGAAGAAATGAGAAAAAAGGGCGAAAAATACATAGGCGAAAAAGAAGCATTGGCAAAATACAGGTGAGGCCCTTGGAACTAGCCCCATGGACATTGGATTACAGGAAAGGATGGGACCGGCATTTTGCCAAATTCGACAAGGCCGTCCGGGAAAAAATCCTCAAAAAACTCGAACAGATGAAGCAGCCGCTCACATCAAGAGGCATGCACGCATCCAGGTACCAGGTAGAAGAAGCAGGCCAATATAGGATTGCATTCATTCAGGATGAAAACACGCGTACAAAAAACATACATTTCATCGGCGACCACAAGCAGTATGAAAAATGGTACAGGGGGAAAGAGTGAGCCCCGAGCAACACCCTTATTAAAAGATTAATTCCCAATCCTATTTGCCGATTGGAGGTGGCCGTTTTGGTTAAAAAAAAGAGCCTAAAAGAGACAGATTCGCAGATTTTCGAACTAATTGCATCTGAAACAAAAAGGCAGGAAAACGGCCTTGAAATGATACCTTCAGAAAACCACTCAAGCCCGGCTGTTCGGCAGGCACTTGGCTCTGTTTTTACCGACAAATACTCAGAAGGGTACCCAAAAAAGAGGTACTACGGCGGAAACGAATTCGTTGATGAAGTTGAACTGCTTGCAATTGACCGCGTAAAAAAGCTCTTTGGAGTCGAGCATGCAAACGTGCAGCCATACTCCGGAAGCCCCGCAAACCACGCGGTTTACTTTGGCGTGTGCGAACCTGGCGACCCTGTAATGGGCCAGAGCCTAACTGCTGGAGGGCATCTAACGCACGGATGGAAGGTGAATTTTTCAGGAAAATACTACAAGAGCGTGCAATACGAAGTGACTCCCGACGGATACATTGATTTTGATAATGTGCGAAAGCTCGCGCTCGAGCACAGGCCAAAACTTATCTGGTGCGGAGCTACAGCGTATCCGCGCACGCTTGATTTTGCGAAGTTCGGGGCAATTGCGGATGAAATAGGGGCGTACCTCGCAGCTGACATTTCACACATCTCAGGCCTTGTCGCGGGCGGCGCCCACCCAAGCCCGGTTGAACACGTGCACATCGTTACAACTACCACGCACAAAACCCTTCGCGGGCCGCGCGGTGCAATCATAATGGTTACGAAAAAAGGAATGGACAAGGACCCTGAGCTCCCTTCGAAAATAGACAAGGGAGTGTTCCCAGGTTTGCAGGGCGGGCCGCATGATCACCAGACCGCGGCAATCGCTGTTGCGCTTCATGAGGCTTCACAGCCGCAGTTCCGCGAGTACGCCGCGCAGATTGTGAAGAACTCTCACGCGCTTTCTCTCTCGCTTAAGGAAAACGGGATGAAGCTCGTCACAGGCGGGAGCGATAACCACCTTCTGCTCATAGATTTGACTTCATTTGGAAAAGGAAAGGGACTGTACGCTCAGGAAGGGCTTGATGCGGTTGGGATTACAACAAACAAGAACACGATTCCAAAAGAACCAAACTCTCCGTTCTACCCAAGCGGGCTGCGCCTTGGAACCCCCGCGCTCACAAGCAGGGGCATGAAAGAGAAGGAGATGAAAAAAATAGGGGAAATAATGGCTGCAGCGCTCAAAATCGCGTGCGTGCATGAATTCCCCGATGAGAAGGAAGCGCGCGAAGTTGCAATACGCACGGCAAAGGAAAAAATTGCAAAAGACAAGAAACTTGCTGCCCTGCGCAAGGAAACTCTAAAGCTTTGCAAGAAATTCCCGCTGCACAAGTGAAACCATGGCTGCAAAAATCGTTGATGGAGAAAAAGTTGCATCAAAAATACTTGAAGGCGTGCGAGCGGATGTTTCAGAACTCAAAAGCCGCGGGATTGTGCCAAAGCTGGTTGTGATACAGGTTGGTGAGGACCCTGCATCTACGATTTATGTGAATAAAAAGCACAAGAAATGCATAGAGCTTGGAATGGAATCTGAAATCAAGAGATTTCCGGCGCAGATAGAGTATGAAGAACTGCTTTTGCAGATACGAAAGCTAAATGAGGATTCAAAAGTGCACGGGATATTGGTGCAGCTCCCTCTCCCGGACCATTTGAGCCATAAGCAGGTGCTTGAAACTGTCGCAGTTGAAAAGGATGTTGACGGGCTTCACCCATATAGCCACGGAAAGAATATTTTGGGCAAGGATGGATTTGTTCCTGCAACCCCGAAAGGGATAATGGAACTGCTCTCCGCCTACAAAATAAAGCCTGAAGGTAAAAATGCGGTCGTGATTGGGAGAAGCAATATTGTCGGAAAGCCTGTGGCTTCGCTTTTGCTCAACGCCGGGTGCACTGTTACAGTATGCCACAGCAAAACCAAAAACCTTGCGGATTTTACGAAGCGCGCGGACATTTTGGTTTGCGCGGTTGGAAAGCCAAAGATTGTGAAGGCATCAATGGTGAAAAAAGGCGCCGCGGTAATTGATGTTGGAATCAACAGGCTAAAGGACGGGAAGCTTGTTGGCGATGTTGATTTCAAGGCAGTTAGCAAGAAGGCGGGGTTCATAACTCCCGTACCCGGAGGAGTTGGGCCGATGACGATTGCCTCTCTTATGCAGAATACGGTGAAGGCGTGCAGAGGGTTTTGATGCCCAAGATAAAAATCGCGGTCCTCGGCTCGACCAAAGGCACGGATTTGCAGGCAATTATTGATGCCATTGAAGCGGGCAAACTGGATGCTGAAATTGTTGCCATTGGCTCGGATAAACAGGATTCATTCATCCTCGAGCGCGCAAAAAAGCACAAAATACAGGCAATTTTTGTCAATTACAAAAATTTTGCAAAGCGTGAGAATGCGGAAAGGGTTTTTGCGGATGAATTCCGCAAGCGCAAGGCCGATTTGGTTTTGCTTATAGGCTTTATGAAAATACTCTCGCCCTATTTTGTACGTGCATTCCGCGGCCGCATCTGGAACATCCACCCAAGCCTGCTCCCCAAATATGCCGGCGGCATGAACATGGATGTGCATGAGCAGGTGCTAAGAAACGGGGAAAAGGAAACGGGATGCACACTGCACGAGGTTTCAGAAAAAGTCGATGCCGGAAAAATAATAATGCAAAAAAAGTGCCCTATTGTGAAAAATGACACTGCGCAAACCCTCAAAGAAAAGGTGCAAAAACTCGAGCAGGAATGCCTTTTAGAAGCGGTTAAAATGGTTATTGAAGGTAAATTAAGCATTGGTGAGCGGGCTTGAGCGGAAAAATCAAAACTGCACTGATTTCTGTTTCTGATAAGGCAGGCCTTGCGGAATTCGCAAAAGAGCTGCACAAAAACGGCGTAAAAATAATCTCCTCCGGAGGCACTTACGACTTTTTGGCAAAAAATGGGATTAAAGCAGTAAAAGTCGAGGATGTCACGGGCTTTCCTGAAATGCTGGGTGGCAGGGTGAAAACTCTGCATCCAAAGCTTCATGGCGGAATTCTCGCAAAGCGCACAAAGGAGCATCTTGCGCAAATTGCAAAGCACGGCATTGGGCAAATAGATTTGGTTGTCGTGAACCTATACCCGTTCAGGGAAACGGTTTCAAAGCCAAAGGTTTCGCGCGAAGAGGCGGTTGAGAACATAGATATCGGCGGGCCAAGCCTTATTCGCGGCGCTGCGAAAAACCATGAATATGTGGGTGTTGTTGTGGAGCCCGCGCAATATGCGAAAGTTCTTGAAGATTTGAAAAAGAATGGATTTGCGCTTTCAAAAAAAATGAAAGAGGAACTCATGGCTGAAGCGTTCGCTCACACTGCGGCGTATGATGCGCTGATTGCGCGGCATTTTGCCCCGAAAGAGGACATTTTTCCCTCCAAGCTCACGCTCACGTTTGAAAAAGCAAGCGAGCCGCGCTATGGGGAGAACCCGCACCAGTTGGCGGCGGTGTACAAGGAGCCGCTTTCGCGCACAGGAGTGCTAATGGCTGAGCAGCTCAATGGAAAGCAGCTCTCATACAACAATATACTTGACACCGATGCCGCGCTTGCTATTGCGCGCGAATTCGAAGAGCCCTGCGTTGTGATAGTAAAGCACAACAACCCGTGCGGAGTTGCGTGCGATAAGAAAATTTCGAATGCGTTTGCAAAGGCGCTTGAATCAGATACAAAAAGCGCTTTCGGAGGAATTATAGCGCTGAACTCAAAATGCGACCTTGAAACCGCAAAAGCAGTAAACACGGTTTTCTTTGAAGTTATTATCGCTCCGGATTTTGAGAGCGCCGCACTTGAAGAGCTCAAGAAGAAACAGAACCTGCGCGTGCTCAAACTCAAGAATATGCGTGAAAAGGATGCAGCGCCAGTATTCAGGCAGGTCGAGGGCGGGCTGCTTGTGCAGGAAGAGGACTCAAAGCTCGCGGATGAGTGGAAGAATGTGAGCGAGCAAAAGGCTGAAACAAAGGCGCTTGATGATTTGAAGTTTGCATGGAAAGTTGCAAAGTTTGTGAAGAGCAATGCAATCGTTCTTGCAAAAGACAATGCCACGGTTGGAATCGGAATGGGGCTCACTTCGCGAGTGGATGCATCAGAACTCGCTCTCAAGAAAGCCGGCGCAAAGGCAAAAGGAAGCGCGATGGCATCAGACGGGTTTTTCCCGTTCAGCGACAGCATTGAGCTCGCAGCTAAAGCAGGAGTTGCGGCTGTGTGCGAACCGGGCGGAAGCGTTAAGGATGAGGAAGTCATCGCGAGCGCAAAGAAGCTGAAACTGCCGCTCTACTTCACGGGCGTGCGGCACTTTAGGCATTGAAAATAAGAATTTTATTTATTTTTTCTCAGTAACAACGCAATCCAACTTCACATCGTGCTTTTCATTCGGGATTTTATCCACAATCTGAAAACCATAAGCGAGCCCGACTTTGATATTTTTCTTGTTCTCTGAAAGGAACTTGTCATAATATCCTTTTCCCCAGCCGATGCGATAGCCTCGCTTGTCGAATGCAACTCCCGGAACGAAAAAGAGTTCAATCGAAGCCGCATCTGCAATAACTTGCGCTGCAGGCTCGGGGTTTCCCAATTTACTTTTGGATAATTCAGCGGAAGGGCGGTATTTTGCAAATTCCATCTTGTCGTTCACGAGCACGGGAACGAAAACGTCCTTTCCGAGTGCAACAAGCGAACTTATGAGTTCGGTTGTGTCGACTTCGTTGCGGAATGAGAGATAAATTCCTATGTTCTTCGCGCCCTTGAGCTCTTTGAGCTTCAATGCATTAGAACATATCCGCGCGCTCAGGGATGAAATTTCAGATTTTGAAAGCGCCAGGCGCTGCTTCGAGATTTTTTCGCGCAAAAGAGCCTTATCCATGCGATTTCACCCCGTTAGAGAGCCCTCTTTCCTATATCTTTGCGGAACTGCATGCCGTCAAACTTTATTTTCGAAACTCCGGTGTAAGCATTTGCAATTGCGTCCTTGATGCTTGCGCCGGTGCCGGTAACTCCGAGCACCCTTCCGCCATTTGTGAGGGCTTTGCCGCCCTCTGGCCTTGTCCCGGCGTGGAAAACAACAACATCCTTCAATTTCGCCGCGGCATCGAGCCCGGAAATCGCATGCCCTTTTTCATATTTCTCAGGATAGCCTTTTGAGGCGATTACAACGCAGCACGCGGCGCCGTTTTTCCATTTGATTTCAGTTTTGCCAAGCTTTCCATCGATGCAGGAATTCACAATATCAACCAAATCCGTTTCGAGAAGCGAAAGTGTGGGCTGGGTTTCAGGGTCGCCAAAACGCGCGTTGAACTCTATGACCTTGAACTCTTTTCCTTTAATCATTAGCCCGGCATAGAGCACGCCCTTGTAGGGAGTTCCGCGCTTTTGCATTTCATTTAGCACCGGAACAAAAACAGCACCATGGATTTTCTCTTCAAGCCCTTTTACAACTGGCGCCGGGGCGTAAGCGCCCATTCCGCCCGTATTCTCGCCTTTATCGCCGTCGAAAATGCGCTTATGGTCCTGTGAGGAAACCATGAGCTTTGCGGTTTTGCCATCGCAAAATGCGAGAATGCTCGCTTCTTCTCCATCAAGAAGCTCTTCAATTACAATTCTTTTGCCCGCATCTCCGAAAATCGACTCCTGCATCAGTTTATTCACGGCGCCCATTATTTCGCTCTGGGAATGGCAGATTATGACTCCTTTTCCCTGCGCAAGCCCATCGGCTTTCACGGCCGCCCCGCGCGGAAACTCATCCACAATGCTTTGCGCCTCATCAATATTTGCAATAACTTCATAGCGCGCGGTCGGGACTTTCGCGGCAGTCATTATTTCCTTTGCAAAAGCCTTGCTCCCTTCGAGCATTGCTGCGGTACCGCTCGGACCGAAAATTCGCATGCCCTTTTCTTCGAAAGCATCAACAACCCCTTCAACAAGCGGGGTTTCCGGTCCCACAATTGTCAAATCAATCTTGTTTTTAAGCGCAAATTCAAGCAACGCAGAAATGTCTTCATAGGGAATTGGCACGTTTTCCGCAACAGTGGATGTGCCGGCATTTCCGGGGGCGCAGAAAATCTTTGAAACCTGTTTTGATTGGGATAGTTTCCAGCAAAGGGCGTGTTCGCGCCCTCCGGAACCAATGACGAGGATTTTCATTTTACCACTGTGATGTTCACTCGTAAGTCCTCTTGCTCTCAAGGCCGCGCTCGTAGCGCTCAAGCGCCTTCACGCGCAGCTTAGTGCCCCACTCGGTTGGGTATTCACCTGTGATGCATGCCGCGCACAAATCCTTCTTGCCATTTTCAAGCCCGATGGAT
>DATDXA010000060.1:0-5315 GCA_035289485.1 archaeon
ATTCCTCCGGAGGTTTTGGAAAAACTTATCAAGAGCCACTTTGAGGGCAAGGTCAAGCCAAAGGACAAGGAAAAAATCACCATGTTCCAGGAAATGGGCTTTGACCACGAGCTTTCAAAGAAGATTTGGGCAGTGCACAACCAGTGCGTGCTAATTGACGCGACAAAAGGAATCGAGGCGCTTCATGAAATCCGCGAGCTTGTAATACAGGGATTTAATGATGCGATGGATGAAGGGCCGCTTGCAAAGGAAAAATGCTTTGGAATGATGATACTTCTTGAGGATGCGACACTGCACGAGGATGCGATACATAGAGGCCCTGCACAGATGATACCAACAGTAAACAGGGGATGCTACGCATGCATGCTCTCTGGCGACCCTGTGCTGTATGAACCAAAACAGCTTCTTACAATTACTGTTCCTGAAAGTTTCATGGGCGCAGTAAGTAAAGAGCTTGGAGCTAGAAGGACGCAGATTACGGAAATGAGGCAGGAAGGAGATTCCAGTATTATTATTGGAAAGGCGCCTGTAAAGGAGCTTATTGGGTTTTCAAGTAACATCCGCGGAGCAACACAAGGAAGAGCGCTCTGGACTGCGGAGTACGCTGGCTATGAGATGCTCCCGCGCGAGTTGCAGGCCAATACAATCAAGTCCGTGCGAAAGAGAAAGGGCATGGACGAGGATGTAAAGCCAGCGAGCTATTTCATGGATTAAAGCGCTTTTGAAGCTAAGGGCCGGATGCGCGGATTTTTTTAGGTTTTTCGGGGGAATTGCCGCGCATTGGTTTTTAAATGTTTATCAGGAAGACTATTTAGCATAAAAACTGGCAAATAACGCGTTTTTAGGCATTTTATGGTGTTTATTCGGAGGTAATGGTAAATGGCAGCAAACAAACCACATGTGAACCTTGTGTTCATAGGACACGTTGACAATGGTAAGTCAACCACAGTCGGAAGGCTCTTGTACGATACAGGCGCATTGTCCGAGCAGGATTATAGAAAGCTCAAGGCAGAGGCAGACGCCAAAGGAAAAGGCACATTCGCTTTTGCATACGCAATGGACAACCTCAAAGAAGAGAGGGAAAGAGGAGTAACAATCGATGTTGCCTACAAAAAGTTTGTCGGGCAGAAAAACAACTTCACAATTATTGACGCCCCCGGGCACAGGGACTTTGTCAAGAACATGATAACAGGAACTTCGCAGGCAGATGCCGCGGTTTTGGTTGTCACAAAAAACGATGCTGACGCAGCAGGCCCGCAGCCCCAGACAAAGGAGCACGCGTTCCTTGCGCAGGTCATGGGACTTAAGCAGCTAATAGTTGCGGTCAACAAGATGGACGAAGTGCAGTACCAGGAAGCCAAGTTCAAGGAAATTGTCGACAAGATGACAAAGCTCCTTTCAGGAATTGGATACAAGGTAGCTGACCAGGTTCGGTTCATTCCGATTTCGGCATGGGAAGGCGAAAACGTCGCGAAGTCAACTGGCAAGATGTCATGGTATAAGGGTCCGACACTTGTTGGAGCGCTTGACGATTTGAAAGCGCCAGAGCCTCCGACAGATAAGCCGCTAAGGCTCCCGATACAGGATGTATACAACATCAAGGGAGTTGGATGTGTGCCTGTTGGAAGGGTTGAGACAGGAGTTCTCAAGCCAAATGACAAGATTGTTGTCATGCCTTCAGGAAAGACAGGCGAAGTAAAGACGGTTGAGGCCCATCACGAGCAGCTGCCACAGGCACTGCCCGGAGATAACGTTGGATTCAACGTAAGAGGCCTTGAGAAGAAGGACATTAACAGGGGAGATGTCGTAGGGCACGTTAGCAATCCTCCGACAGTTGCAAAGGAGTTCACGGCGCAAATTGTTGTGCTCTCGCACCCGACAGCAATACCTGTTGGGTACACTCCGGTGTTTCACATGCACACAGCACAGATAAGCTGCACAATTACTGAGATTCAGAAGTCACTTGACCCTAAGACGGGCCAGACCAAGGAAGAGAACCCTAAGTTCCTTAAAACAGGGGATGCGGCAATAGTAAAGATTGTCCCGCTAAAGCCTTTGTGTGTTGAGGAATTCAAGAAGTTCCCACAGCTTGGAAGGTTTGCAATAAGGGACATGGGACAGACGGTCGCCGCGGGAGTAATACTCTCGATAACCCCAAGGTAGAGATGCCTGGGACTTTTTTATTTTTTCCGGCAAGCGGAGCGAGTCAAGTCCCGTCGAAGACGGGACTGCCGCACCCAACAGCCGGAACTGTTGAGGGATAGGAATGCAGAAAGCACGAATCAAACTCACATCGCCTGATTATGCAAGACTTGAAGAGGTCTGCAAACGTGTCCAGGAAGTTGCGGAGCGCACAGGCGCAAAGCACTCAGGAACAATCCCACTTCCAACCAAAAAACTTGTAATACCCACAAGGAAAGGGCCGTGCGGCGGCGGAACTGAAAGCTACGAGAAGTGGCAGATGAGAATTCACAAGCGCATAATTGACATTCAGGCCGATGAAGTTACCCTTCGAAGGGTAATGCGCGTGGAAATTCCTGAAAACGTTCATGTGCAAATTGAGCTAAAGGACGCGAAGTAAACGTTGATTTTTCGTTCATAAATATTGTTTTTAACTCTCCTTACAGTCTTCTTCTCATGGAAAAAAGATTCGAATTTCTCCCAGATGTTGCGATAGCGGATATTGCCTTTCGCGCGCGCGGGGCAGATATTGGCGAGCTATTTGAAAACTGCGCTCTTGCTCTCACTGATGTGATGGCGGACCCCAAGAAAATTTCGCTAAAAGAGAAAAAGAAATTTTCTGTTGAAGGGACCACGCAAGAGGAGCTGCTATTCAATTTCCTTGGAGAGCTTGTATACATCAAGGATGTCGATAATTTGATTTTCGGCAAATTCAAAGTGGGGGTTTCTGAGCAGAAGCTTGAGGCGGAGTGCTCTGGCTCATCGCTTGGAGAAATCGGAAGGGCGAATCTGCGCAATGATGTGAAGGCGATTACGATGCACATGTTTTCGGTGAAGAAAATCGCAAAAGGCTACGAGGCCACAGTGGTGGTGGACATATGAGTTTTGTGAATCCTAATACCAAAATGAAAATCGAGCCTGTTTCAAAACACGTTTGGGAAATCCCGGTTACAGAGAAAAAAGGGATGAATGTACCTGGGCGTATATTTGCAACTGAGAATCTCATGCGCGGAATTGATGAGGGGGTTTTTGAACAGCTAACTAATGTGGCATGCATGCCCGGAATTGTCAAATATGCAATGGCCATGCCGGATGCGCATTGGGGATATGCTTTCCCGGTTGGGGGGGTAGCTGCTTTTGACACCGAAGAGGGAGTGATAAGCCCGGGTGCAGTTGGATATGACATTTGCTGCGGGATGCGCCTTATTTCAACAAATCTCAGTTACAAAGAAGTTAAACCAAAGATAAAGGAGCTTGTCAACGAACTTTTCGAAAAAGTGCCGGCTGGTGTCGGGGTAAAAGGCAAAATAAGCCTTCAGAGAAAGGAAGTTTTGGAGGTAATGCATGAAGGCGCAAATTGGTGCTATGAAAAAGGGTATGCATGGAAAGAGGACATTGAGAGGATAGAAGGAAAAGGAAAAATCGAGGGTGCCGATTCCGAAAAAGTTTCTGAAAGGGCAATTGGAAGGACAATGAACCAGTTGGGAACATTGGGTTCGGGAAATCATTACCTTGAAATCCAGGTTATACACGCCTCCGAAATTTTCAACAGCGAAATCGCAAACAAATTTGGAGTATTTGATGATGAACAAGTTATGGTAATGGTTCACTGCGGTTCAAGGGGAACAGGGCACCAAATTGCCTCGGATTATTTGCAGAAGTTCATGGACGCCATGAAAAAATATAATATCACAGTAAAAGACAAAGAGCTTGCATGCACACCAATCAATAGCGATGAGGGAAAAGACTATTATGCCGCTATGGCATGCGCTGCGAACAATGCCTTCGCAAATAGGCAGGTTATAACACACAATATCAGGAAAGCTTTTGAAAAAATATTCAACAAGAGCGCAGAGAATATGGAGATGAACCTAATTTATGATGTGGCGCACAATATAGCAAAAATTGAAAAGCATCAAGTGAATGGAAAGGCAAAAAAACTTCTTGTGGTGAGAAAAGGAAGCACGCGCAGCTTTGGCCCGGGGCACGAAGAGCTTGCGCAGGTTTTCCGCAAGACCGGCCAGCCTGTAATTGTCGGTGGCTCAATGGAAACCGGAAGCTATGTGTGCGTGGGAACAGAAAAGGCAATGGATGAAACTTTTGGGAGCACAATGCACGGCTCTGGAAGAACCATGTCGCGAACGAAAGCTAAAGAACTTGTTAAGGGAGAGCAGCTGCAAAAGGATATGGAAAAGCGCGGGATATATGTAAAAAGCGCCTCATACTCTGGGCTTGCTGAAGAGGCCGGAATGGCATACAAGGACATCAGTGAAGTTGTGCGCACGATGGATGAAATAGGGATTTCTAAAAAGGTGTTTTCTTTAAAGCCCGTTGGCAACGTTAAAGGTTAGGCTTATCCCATTCGCAAGAATGGGACCCGGCAAACCAAATGGTTTGCAGGGCATAGCGGGGCAAAGCCCTGCTATGTAACCGTCGTACCCAACCGACGAAACGGTTGTGGGGAATGTAAAGGTAGGAATTAAAAAAAGCTGATTCTAGACGTTATAATGGCTATAATAGCCAGTTTGGATTTACCCACAATAGTTATTAACCCATTCCCGTGAAGAAAGTAACATTTATATACTTTGATGAGCGCAATAGGTACTAGACCTCAATTTGAGAGGTGCGGGGGTTTTTCCTTGATTGGCAAAATTTGGATTACGGTTTTCGGCATTGCGCTTCTTGCGCTGGCAGGCGTTGTACACGCAGGCACATATTTTGGCTTTTCAAGCGGAGATATGAGCTTTGAAGTTTATCGCGGAAATTCATACGCTGCAGTTGCAGTGCCATACACCTACGCTTATTCAGGAAACTATTACTTTGATTACCCTTTCAGGGTAAATTATTCAAACCAGTATTACTACTACAATTCAGGCTGGTACAATTTCAATGACGGCTACTGGACAATAACTGGCAATTCGTTCTGCTCAACATGCTACTCATACTACTCACCGAGCTATTACTATTACGACAATTACTGGAGCTACTCCCCTGGATGGGTTTACAATTACGGGCCAATGTATTACGGCTCGTACTTTTTGCCGCCTGGACAGGCAACACTTGTAGGGCAGCAATACCAGCCAAAGCAGGAAGCAAAATGCACACAGCTCTCGCTCTCAACTGAAACGGTTTCA
>DATDXA010000061.1:0-7501 GCA_035289485.1 archaeon
TATGAAACCGCTTGAAAGTTACACGCTCGCAAAAGAAGAGGAACTGCGCAAAATCTGGAAAGAGAAAAAGATAGCTGCAAAGGCGCGCAAACTAAATGCAAAAGGAAAAGGATTTTTCATGATGGACGGCCCCCCGTACGCATCCGGGCATATTCACATGGGAACCGCGCTCAACAAAATAGTAAAGGACATCACAATCAGGCAGAAGAGAATGCAGGGGTTTTCAGTTCTTGACCAGCCAGGATATGACACGCATGGCTTGCCGATTGAAAACAAGGTTGAAAAGCAGCTTAACTTCAAAACAAAATCAGATATTGAAAAGTACGGAGTTGACAAATTCGTAAACGAGTGCAGGCGGTTTGCAACTGAATACATCGATGTGATGAATGCTGAGTTTGATAACCTCGGAGTGTGGATGGACTGGGAAAACCCATACCTAACGCTTGACAACAAATACATAGAAGCGATTTGGTGGACATTCAAGAACGCGGATGAGAAAGGGCTTTTGTATAAAGGAAAATATCCTGTGCATGTGTGCCCGCACTGCGAAACCGCGGTTGCGTACAATGAGATTGAGTACGTGAAGCAGACCGATAAGTCGATTTATGTTAAATTCAAGGTGAAGGGCCGCGAAAATACTTACCTTGTGATTTGGACTACTACTCCGTGGACGCTTCCAAGCAACACCGGAGTGATGGCGCACCCCAAATATGATTACGTGGAAGCGCAAGTGGGAGCGGAAATCTGGATTACTGCAAAAGAGAGATTGCAGCACCTAATGGATGCAATTGAAGCGGGTTATATTGTAAAAAAAGAATTCAAAGGCGCGGCACTTGAAGGAGTGGAGTATGATAACCCGCTTGCAGGAAACCTTGCACTTCCAAAACTTGAGAAAGCGTACCGCGTGATTATGAGCGATCGCTATGTTACGGTTGAGGATGGAACTGGACTTGTCCATACAGCGCCCGGATGCGGAAAAGAAGACTTCGATGCCGGAACAAAAGCAGGGCTCCCTATTGTAAGCCTTGTTGGTGTGAGCGGCTTTTTGGAAAAAGATGCGGGAAAATACGCCGGGAAAAAAGCACGCGAAGTAGACAAAGAAATAATTTCTGATTTGGAAACAATGGGCGCGCTTGTATTCAAGCACGATTACACCCACGATTACCCTGTGTGCTGGAGATGCAAAACGCCGCTTCTGATGGTTGCAACTTCGCAGTGGTTCTTTAAAGTTACAGCAATACGCGAGAGAATGCTCGCCCTTAATCAGGAAACCGAATGGCACCCTGATTGGGGAAAGGACAGGTTCCGCAACTGGCTCGAATCTCTCGGCGATTGGCCGGTTTCTCGCCAGAGATACTGGGGAACACCGCTTCCTATCTGGATTTGCGATTCGTGCGGGAACAAAAAAGTTGTCGCTTCCGCAAAAGAACTCAAAGAGCACTATAAGGGCGAACTAAAGGATTTGCACAAGCCATGGATAGATAAAGTTGAATGGGGCTGCAAGAAATGCGGAAAAGGAACAATGAAGCGTGTACCTGAAGTCCTTGATGTGTGGTTTGATTCTGGAGTTACTTCATGGGGTTCAATCGGGTACCCGGAAGAGAAAGAGAAATTCAAGAAATACTGGCCGGCAGATATTAACATCGAAGGGAAGGACCAGATACGCGGGTGGTGGAACTCGCAACTGATTACCAGCACGATTTGCTTTGATGACAAGCCATTCAAGGCGATTGCAATGCACGGGCTTGTTCTGGATTTGGGAAAGAAGAAAATGTCCAAATCGCTTGGGAATATTGTTTCGCCCGCAGAAGTTATTGAAAAATACAACCGTGATTATCTGCGCTTCTATTTGGCAAAAGAGTTCAAGGGCGAAGACATGGTGTTTGAATGGGACGCGTTCAAAGACATTGCACGCTTCTTTAACACGCTCTGGAACAGCATCAACTACGGAGCAACCTATCTTGATATTTCGCTCTCTGAGCAGAAAATTGATGTCAAAAAGCTTGAAGCTGAGGACAGATGGATAATCAGCAAGCTCAATTCGCTTGAAAAGGAAGTCCTGACGGAGTACAACAATTACAATTATTCAAAAGTTGTGCAGCTGCTTGAATATTTTGTGCTTGAGGAATTTAGCCGCACATACATAAAATTAATCCGCGACAGAACAAAGGGCAAGACCAAGGGGTCACTTAGCGCGACCTTTAGCCATATGTGCTCTGCGCTTTTGAAAATGCTCGCGCCCGTTACTCCGCACTTTTCTGAATATGTTTACACGCATTTCCACTCTAAGGAAATGGAGGATTCGGTGCATTTCGAAACCCTGCCGCAGGCAAACGAGAAATTCATTGATTTGAAGCTTGAAGAGGAGATGCAGACAGCAAAGCAATTGCTACAGGAAGTTCTCAACATCCGCGAAGCAGAGCAGCTGCGCCTGCGCTGGCCTCTTACGGAGCTTGTGTTCGTTTCTAAGGATAAGAAATTCCCAAGCACGGAGCGCATCATTGCAGATTCAGCTAATGTGAAAAAATTCACGCAAACTTCTAAGGAGCCGAGCGGAAATTACGCTTCAAAAGAGTTCGCGGGCGGGAAAATAATGCTCAACAAGGATGCGGATGCCGCCCTGAAAGAAGAATGGGAGCTAATGGAGCTTCGCAGAAGGATTCAGGATGCGCGCAAGCAGGCAAAACTCAATCCTAACCAGGTTGTGGAGCTCGAACTCGCGTGCTCGGATGAGAAGTTCGTGCAAAAATACAAAAAGCAGATTGAAGAGGAAACCGGAACGAAGATTGTTGCGGGGAAAGGCGCGATGGAGAAAGTGCTCGAGCGCGAGTTTTACATCAATCTCAAAAAGTGAAAAAATGGAACTTGAAAAACTGCGCCTAGATTCCAGACTGCTTCCAAAAGTGTGGAAAATTTACGAAGCCGCATTCCCCGAAGATGAGAAAAGATCAGAAGGCACGCAGGCAAAAGTGATGAGGCTTCCCAATTACTCAATTTATGCAATTTCAAAAGATGAGGAAGCAATTGCCCTTCTTGCAGTGTGGGAATTTGAGAATTTCGTTTTCATCGAGCACATTGCGGTAAAAGAGCATATGCGCAACAGCGGATTTGGAACAAAAATTCTCAGGGGGTTTCTCGAACCCGCAACAAAACTTGTGCTGTGCGCAATTGATCTTCCAAAAACCGCGATAGCGAAGAGAAGGCTCGGATTTTTTACGCGCTGCGGCTTTCGCTTAAATGAGTTTGATTACATCCAGCCGGCATACAGCACTGAAAAAAAGCCCGTGCAAATGAAAATTATGAGCTGCCCCGGGCTTCTTACCCCGAAAGATTTTGAGAAAGCAAGGGAAGAAATACATTTGAAAGTTTACGGGTGCGAAACGCCGGTAACTGAAATTTGATTTGAATTAATCAACCTTTACGCCAAGCAGGCGTGAAATTCTTTCCTTAATCTCGCGGGCATTTTCAGGATTTAGCGAAACATGAAGCCCATATCCTGTGGGCTTCTTGAAAATCAAGTTTTCTTTAATCAGCTCATCGGCAGCATCAGAAACAAACTCATGCTCTTTTGGCTTGAAGCCTTTTTTGAGATTGTCAAAGGCGGTATGAGAGCCGCCCCAGTTGCGGCGCCTTGCAAGCTTGAAGAGGATTTTTGCCTTAATTAATTCCAAGTCCATGCAAATAGACTTCTAAGTATATATTTAAATACTTAATTAAACATAGAATAGTTCAGCTTCTAGATAAAGTATAGAACTGAAACGAGTTGATTGATATGAATGAATCTAACCTGGTAAAATTTTTCGGAGATAACCCATTTATCAAAATAGTTGACGCCCTGATAGACAATGTGGGCGAAGATTACACAAAGAAGGAATTGCAAGAGCTCGCCGAACTGAGCAAGGGCGCATTTTTCATCCACTGGCCAAAACTTGAGGAACTGGGACTCGTCAAAGTGACAAAAACAATAGGAAGGACAAAACTCTACACCCTAAACAAAAATAGCGCGCTTGTCAGGGATATCCTCAAATTTGAGATGCGCATGATTGAGGAAACAGAACCAAAAAAATCCCTTGCGGTTGCTTAATTTATTTCTTCGCAAAAGTTTCCGCAACCAGAATCGGGAAAACAATCGTTGCGTCCGCAAAGACCTTCACAACATTTGCTTCAGGAAGTATTTTTCCCCATGAGATTGCTTCTTCTGGGAGCGCACCGGCATCCGAGCCGTCGAATTCCTGCGCAGTGTTTATGTAGACCGCAAAGTCAGCTCCGTTGCGGAACATATTTGCGTTAAGGATTGCGTGCTTTACAACGCCAGCGCCAAGAATTACAAGGCCGGTTTTTTCCTGCTCAATGGTTGCATCGTTGAGGCGCTTTGTATCCTCAGTGATATCAATCAGGAAATCAGGGCGCTGGTATTTGAAAAAATAAATGTTGTCCCCGAGAGCGCCATCGGTGAGCGCCGGGCAGTAGATGCGAATCTTGTTTTTCCATGCCCAGTAGAGAATGCTTTGCGGGTTGTTGATTTTTTCCCCAAGTTTCCAGATGAGTTCTGAAACAGAAATCACTTTTCCGCTTTTTTTCTGCTGCTGGTAAAACTCTTCAAGAATCGGCTGGAGGAATTCCTCAAAGCGCACATAGCGCGAATTCGGAACGAAAATGTTTCCAATGCGGTTTATCCCTTTTTTTCGAAGTTCCTTTCCGGGCGCGCGAAAATCCCCCAGAACGAAATCGCCAAGGCATTTTATTATGTCCTCTTCAATTCCGCCTGCGGTTGTTACAACAATGTGCACTTTCTTGCTCTGCACTAGGTAGCGGAAAATGTCGCGAAGGCCTGAAGAGACCATGTTTGAAGTATACCCAAGGAAAATGGTCGCTTTTGCTGCAATCATTTTGTTCGTGATTTCAATGGCGCGCGCAAGATGAGTTGCCTGATAACCCGTGCTTGCGTATGATTTTATGATTTCAGGATAGTTCACGCCCTTGCTGAAATCATACCCTGCAATGGCTGTGCCTTTCACATCCTCGCTCTCGCGCAGGACGTTTTTTCTCGCAACGGATTCAACAGAACCTTTTTTACCCATAAAAATGCCTTTTTAGAAAAGGAAAAAATAGCACGCGCTTTTTTACGTAAAAAGGCGCAGCATTGCAATAGCAAGAGTAAAAACTACTGCAACGCCTACAACGAACTCGGGGCTTATTTTTGGGCCGCCGCTGTCCGCATCAAAAAAGCGCATTATTCCGATAGATGAACTGGGGCCTGAATCTGCTCTTGGCGCTGTGTTGAATTTCATTTAAACCGCTAGAATTAGGCGGGAAAAGGTTTATATATAAAAAGGGCTTATTTATCTCAAAAATACCCCAAGCATAAAATATATATTAGGGTACAAACAAGGAATGTATTAACGTATTAATGCTAGAAGGTGAAAAAAGATGTATCCGGAAGGTTCGCAAGGAGAAGCGCCAGCAGGCGGAGCAGATTATGACTCAGGAATGGGTTCGAAGATGGGAATGCACCTAGAAGGCCTCGTGCCACTCGTACTAATTATAGTAATTGGCCTCTTTTTGGCAATAAGATTTGATGTAATTGATTCTAACACCCCCCTAATAGGCGGCGCAGTGGACGCCCTAAATATCGGGCAGGGAAAGACAAAGATGCTTATAATCGGTTCAACGAGCCAGGAAGTCGTTGACGCTTTGAATGATAGGCGTGATATCATAGAGTATTCGATCAAAACGACCGATACGCTTGAACGAAATCCAACTGAACAGCTTGCAAATTATGAAATAGTAATGCTTGACCAGAGCGAGGAAGCGAATAAGGAAGTTTCCAAAAAGCTTGGAGAAGCAATACAAAAATTCGTCAAGAACGGCGGAAAATTCATACTTGTAAAGGATTCAGGAATTCGCAGGCCCGATACATATGATGTAATCGGCTGGAGAAACACATTCGGAGATGTAGTCCCAGTTGATTGTGACAGGGTATTCAATAACCAGCCCTCGTGCACAAACAGGATAATTGTTAGCGGAAAACTCTACCGCGAAGATGAGCGCTCAAAGATTTTGGAAGGAATAGATGTATTCCCAACAGACCCTTTGCGCGATGCAACATTCGAAACCTTTGATGTTTCAGTCAACGGCAGGGAACTTGCATATATCCAGAGTTCTGGAATAGACAAGAAGACATACCCAGCAATTGTAGAGAAGAACCTCGTTGTAGGAAAGAGCATATACTTCAACTACAATCCCGGAATTACAAAGGGAATTTTCGAAAGCACGCTCGAATACCTAAGGTAAGCGAGCGCCTAATTTTCTTTTTTTAACTAAAGCAAGCCGCGAGGCTTTTGTTACAGGCTTACCTTTTTCTATGCTTTTGGGTGTTATTAGAAGGTTTTGTGTTGCTGCAGGAAATCGAATTAAGCGAAAGTTTCTCAAAGGCATTTAACCTGCTTGAGAATTCCCCTGAAAATGTATTCATTACAGGCCGCGCGGGCACGGGCAAATCCACTTTTTTGAAGTATTTGAAAGAGCACTCCAAAAAAAAGCTCGTGGTTCTTGCGCCAACGGGCGTTGCCGCGTTAAATGTTGGCGGGCAGACGATTCATTCTTTTTTCCGCTTTCCACCAGGGCTCTCTGTTAAAGGCGCCGCAAAGGAAGCGTATAAGCGCAAGAAGAGCGGCATTTTCTGGAAACTGGATTTGATTGTAATTGATGAGATTTCAATGGTAAGAGCGGACTTGCTCGATTGCATCGATGTTTTTTTGAAGGCGGTTTTGAGATCAAAAGCGCCCTTTGGAGGAAAGCAGATGCTGTTCATCGGGGATATGTGCCAGCTCCCGCCGGTTGTTAATAATGCAGAGCAGCAGTTCTTTCGCACAAGCTATGAATCAGAATATTTCTTTGATTCAATTGCCATGAAAGAGTTCAAGTACACATTGGTGGAATTTGAAAAAGTTTACAGGCAGAAGGATTCGGAATTCATTGAAGTGCTAAATAGGATAAGGGACAAAACATTCACTGAAAAGGATCTTGCGGATTTAAATTCAAGATTTTTTAAAGATGAAAATGATTCCGGCGCAGTTCATCTGACAACCACCAACTCCATGGCGGATAATATCAATCAAAAAAAGCTCTCGCAGCTACCCGGCCTGCAGTACAATTACAAGGGGCACGCCGAAGGCAAATTCAAATCAGGCGCCATGCCGGCTGATGAAGTTCTAAGCCTTAAAGTGGGAACACAAGTCATGTTTTTGGCAAATGATAGCGCAAAAAGATGGGTAAATGGAAGCATCGGGTTAGTTACGAGCCTAACTGAGCAGAGCGTTCGCGTAAATATTGAAGGGATGCAGGTTAATGTCACGCCGCACGAGTGGCGGCTCTATAATTACAAGTTTGATGAGCATAAGGGCGAGATTTTGCAAGAGCTTGTTGGGCTTTTTACGCAGTTTCCCCTGCGCCTTGCATGGGCAATTACAATTCACAAAAGCCAGGGCAAAACCTTTGA
>DATDXA010000062.1:0-39855 GCA_035289485.1 archaeon
CACAACGGAGCAGAGGATAATGACATTAAGCAGGCTATCTGACTGTGCGTTGATTGCAATCACAAGAAGGTCGATTGGAAGAGGAAGAAACACGGTCGCGTTTGCGATAATTGAAGCTATGAAAATCCCAAGAAGCCCATACCCTGTTGCAAGCTCGCGCACAAGAGAAGCGTGCGTGAAAATGTAATAAGTGATTGCAAGAAAAATCGTGGCTATAAGGCCGATTTTCAGCTTATCGGAAGTGCGCTCATCCATGGCGAAATAAGGGGTTTCTCGCTTAAAAATAATTTGCATTAGCAGGAATTGGGATTGGATGGCATTTGGCGAAGTCTTTGGCGAGGAACGCCAGGCTTTGGGTTTTTAAGGGTTTAACAATCAAGGTTCTTTATGGAATACGACAAGATGCTAAACAGGCTCTATATGTCACTGCCGGAAAGAACGGTCTCAAAAGAGAGATTTGAGCTTCCGGTGCTTGATAGCAGCGTTCAGGGAAAGAAAACCATCATAAGGAATTTCTCGCAGGCTCTCAAGGCAGTGAAGCGCGAGGAGAAGCAATTTTACAAATACCTAACAAAAGAAACAGCAACAGCGGCGGTTCTGGATGAGGGCAAACTAACAATGGTAGGAAAATTTTACCCCGACCAATTAGGAAAACTTTTCACAAATTATCTAAATGAATACGTGCTCTGCCACGAGTGCAAAAAGCCGGACACGGAAATAATCGAGCGCAACGGGATAAAGGTTCTAAAGTGCACGGCGTGCGGAGCGCTAAGCCCTCTGAAAAAAATTGGGTGACACACCGGCACGGCCAAAAGCGTGAAAATGATTGTTATGCAAATGGAAAATGCAGTGACGGTGTGAGAAGTGTATTGCAAAACGTACGAAACGCAGAACGGAACAGTTCTTGCGGCGTGCGATGAGGAAATAATTGGAAAAAACCTCGTTGAAGGGCAATATGATGTCACAATCGAAACCACATTCTACAAGGGCGAGATTGTAAAAGAAGAAGAACTTGCGCAAATGCTTTCCGGCGCCGCGAGCATAAACCTCTTTGGCAAAAAAACCGTAAGCGTCGCGCTCAAACAAGGGTTTTTAACGGAGAAGGACATTATTAGGATTGCAGGCGTTGAGCACGCAGTTATTTTCAAGATGTGAAACAACGCAAATGCGCGTTGGGGGCATCAGGTTGCACGGGACTTGGCTCGCTGCGCTCGCAATAGGAAAAACAGAAAAGACGTGAAAACAAATGGGCAAAAAAGAAGAAGAACAAAAGGCACAGGCATACGAAGACCAGATGCGAAAGCTTCGCTTGCCGCGCCGCGACAACCTTGAAATGTTCGGGGTTGTAATACAGCTGCATGGCTCGGGGCAAGTGAAAGTGCTCTGCGAGGATGGCCTTGAGAGGAACTGCAGAATACCCGGAAAAATGAGGAAGAAAACATGGGTAAAGGACCGCGACGTCGTTATAATTAAACTCTGGGATTTCCAGCAATCAAAAGCCGACATTGTATGGCGCTTTTTGGGAGTGCAATCTGAAAACCTCAAAAGGCGCGGGCTTCTAACAAAGCTGCCGGTTTAATTGAGCAGCATTTTTGCTTTGTGCATTGCCACGGAGCAAGCAAAACTGATTTTAACCCTCTTGACACATTAATCTGTCAATGGAACCAGACGACTATTTCGATGATGAGGACTTTGAAATCCTAAAGCGGCGCATAAAGGACGACCGCGACCGCAGGATATTCCAGCAGGTGTTTGATTCCAAAACACTTGATGCGATACAATCACTTGCCCAAAAAGGGCTCTTTGAAATTGTTGAGCATGTGCTAAGCACGGGAAAAGAGGCGCACGTTTTCATTGCAACAGATGCCGGCGGCAAAAAGCGCGCAGTAAAAATCTTCATGATGGAGACCACTCTTTTTGGGAAAATGAACCAGTACATCGTGGGCGACCGCAGGTTTGAGAATTTGCGAAAGGACAAGCGAAACCTTGTGATTGCGTGGACGAAAAAAGAATACAAGAACCTGATGATTGCAAACGAAGCGCGCTTGCCGGTTCCTATGCCCCTTGGATTTCGGGAAAATGTGCTGGTGATGGAATTCATTGGTGAGGGCGAGCATGCCGCGCCGCGGCTAAAGGACATTGTGCCTTCGCGCGCTGAGCTTTCTGAGTATAAGGAGCAAATAATTGATTTCATGGCGCGGTTGTACTTGGCAGGGCTCGTGCACGCCGACCTTTCAGAATACAACATCCTTGTAAAGGAAGGGAAATTGTATGTGATTGATTTTGGGCAGGCGCTTTTGCTCACGCACCCGAAGGCAAAGGAATTTTTCGAGAGGGATGTAAAGAACCTTGCGAACTATTTTACGAGAGCAGGGCTTGAAACGGAGTACAGCGAGCTGTATGCCGCGGTGAAGGCGAAAAAAGATGCGCTTGATAAAAAGAAGAAAGCGAAGAAATAAGCAGAATAATTGCCACAAAACCAAAATAATGGCTTAAAACCGCAAAATAAGCCAAAATAACCCGTTTTCTCACCCACAGCAATTATAATAATATATAGTATTTATTGTGTAAATGGAGGACTCTGAGATACTGCTGGTTCCGCACGACCGGCTTGGCGCAATAATCGGCAAAAGCGGCTCAACCCGCAAGGAAATCGAATCGCGCACAGGAACGAAAATAACAATTGACAGTGCGGAAGGCGAAGTTGAAATTACAAGAAAATCAGACCCTCTCGGATACTTCAAGGCTTTAAGGATTGTGAAGGCAATTGCAAGGGGGTTTTCCCCAGAACACGCATACAGGCTTTTGAACGAGGAATGCATTTTTGAACTTATAGAGCTTCAGGAAGAACTTGGCAAGAATCAAAGCAGAATGAAGGCAAAAAAGGGCAGGGTAATAGGCGCTCACGGGGCAGCACGCGAAGAAATAGAGGAAGACACAGGAGCCAACATTTCAGTTTACGGAAAAACAATAGGAATCATAGGAAGTGAGGAGGAAGTTGCAAAGGCAAAAAGGGCAATTGAAATGCTGCTCGGGGGCGCTGCGCACTCGATGGTGTTTAGTTCCCTCCGAAGAAAGCAGCACGGGGAAAAATTCGACCTCTGAAGTTTTAATTTGAATGCAGGATTATTTGATTTTATTTTTGGGTGAAATGAGTGGCTGAAGACGAAAAAAAGATTGTGGAAAAGGAAGAAAAAGGCCCAAGCGCCGAGGACATTGCAAAGGAATTCAAGGAGCACTCGGTTGCGGAGTTCTTCAAAAAGAACATGCAAATGCTTGGCTTAACAGGAAAAATCAAGACACTTACAACAATTGTCCACGAATATGTCACGAATTCTTTGGATGCGTGTGAAGAGTCCAAGATACTTCCAGATATTGAAGTGCAGATAAAAGAGCTCGGAGAGGAGTACTACGAGGTTACGGTAAAGGACAATGGCCCGGGGCTCACGCAGGAAACCGTTGGAAAGGCGCTTGGAAAACTGCTTGCAGGAACAAAGTTTCACAGGATGATGCAGCTTCGCGGCCAGCAGGGAATAGGCGCCGCGGGATGCACAATGCTCTCGCAGATTACAACAGGAAAGGCAACGAGCGTAATTACCGGCACAGGAAAAGGAAAGCCTTTCAGCGCGGAAATCACAATCGACCCTAAAAAAAACGAGCCCAAGATTGCGAACTTTACCGAACTCAATAAGGAATTTCAGGGAACAATTATCAAGGCAAAGTTCAAGGGCGTAAAGTATGTGAACTCGGAGCAGGCGCCGCTTGAGTATTTGCGAAGAACCGCTGTTGCAAACCCGCACGCGCAAATAACACTAATAGAGCCGAGCGGCGAGAAAAGTGTTTTCAAAAGAACGCTAAAGGAAATACCCGCGCGCCCGACTGAAATGAAGCCGCACCCTAAGGGAGCAACGATTGATGACCTTATCACGCTTGCAAAATATGCGGATTCTAAAAAAGTCTCCTCGTTTTTGAAGAACAGCTTTGATAGGTTCGGAGACAAGGCAGTTGAGGAAGTCGGAAAAGGGATTTCCTTTGACATAAACAAGGACCCAAAGCAGCTCACTTGGGATGAGGCAGAGGAAGTAATAAAGCAGTTCAAGAAAATCACATTCATTGCCCCGCGCACGGATGGGCTTATCCCGATTGGAGAGGACAGGATTGCAAAAAGCCTAAAGAGCATTGTAAACCCCGAGTTCCTCTCGGTGATAACAAGAAAGCCATCAGTATACAAGGGCGGATTCCCATTCCAGATTGAAGTTGGAATCGCCTACGGCGGAAACGCCGGGAGAATGGGAGACACAAATGAAGAAGGCCAGCAGCAGAGAAGAATTGAAATAATGAGGTTTGCAAACAGGGCGCCGCTGCTCTTTGACACAGGCGGATGTGCAATTTCAAAGGCCGTGCAGAGCATCGACTGGAAAAGGTACGGAATGAAAGATTATGAAAATGCGCCGCTTACTATTTTTGTGAACCTGATTTCTGTGCATATACCATACACGGGCGCAGGAAAGCAGGCAATTAGCGATGAGGACGAAATTATGGAAGAGCTCCGACTTGCGCTCATGGAAACCGGAAGGAAAATTTACACATACATCGGCCACCAGAGAAGGGCAGCGGAGAAGGAAGCAAAGAGGAAAATGTTTTACAAATATGCAACTGAAGTCGCATCGGGCGTTGCGGACCTTACGGGAAAGGCCAAAAAAGATGTTGAAACAAAGCTGCATGCGCTTGTTCTAAAGCACCTCAAGATGGAGGAGCAGAAAGAGAAGGAAATGGATGAGAAGGGCGAAATACCTGAAGATGAAATAGAGAAGGATTATGAAAAGAGAAAGGCGAAGGAGAAAAAAGAGACCGATAAGAAGGCTAAGAAAAAGGGCGGCAACGCGGAAGGCGAGGGTGAATAAGCATGGGAGATAAGGAAGTCATCAAAAAGCTTGAAAACATAGGGGAAGTCCTGCTAAAGCAGATTGAGAAAAGCGAGAGCCCAAGCTATGAAGTGCCGGTTAGAAACCTCAACAACATTTTCTTTGACAAGAAAACCGGAACGATTAAGCTCGGGGACAAGATGAGCGAGAGGCAGTTCCTCAATATCGCGCACAGCAGAAAATTCATGCAAACCGTGCTCGTTGCCGCCGAAATTAAAAAAGTCATAGAATCCAAGGCCACTGTGAGCATCAGGGATTTGTACTACGCGCTAAAGCACACAATCGAAGGGACTAACGAAAACACCTTTGAAGAGCAGGGCGAGAGCATAACCCCAAATGAAACAGTTCTTGTGAGGATGAATGGCGAACTGAAGCTGACAACGGCAGATGAAGTTGTGCAATTTGCCCTCAAGAATGGAACCGTGGAAATTGACGAGCCCGGAAGAAAAATAATTTCGGTAAAGGGGATAAAGGTCGCAGGGTTTGATGAAAAACAGAAAATAAGGGAATTCGAAAGCCAATACATAATTGTGCACCCGCCAAACGAAACAGTGAAAATAACAACAAGTGCGGGAAGGACTGTAAAGGTAACAAAGTCACACAGCATTTTCACTGCAAATGATGGAAAGCCCGTTTCGGCATTCGCAAAAGACCTCAAGGTCGGGGATTACATTGCACTCCCGAGGAGAATTGAAATTTTGGAAAACAAAGAGCCAATAAACCTCATCTACTCAATAATAAAAAATGCGCCTGAACAAAAAATCAAAAATGTATATTTGAAGGCCGATGCAAAGACAATAAATGAAATTTTGTCAAGGATAGGGAAGGAAAAATTAAGGGAAGCCATAGGCAAAATGGGTTTCAAAAACTCCTGGAGCGATGTTGCGGCCAACTGGAAGCACTGGAAAACCCTGCCAATCGGATTAATAAAGGAGACAAATCCGAACGTCACTGACCTGCTTGAAAATATTGTGATATCCGGGAAGGGCGGAAGAAATTGTTACAAGCCGATTGTGCAAAAAGACAGAAGCCTAGGGGTAGTATTGGGCTCATTGCTAAGTGAAGGATGTCTTGAAACGGTTGAGAGGAAAAGGCCGGAAAAAAGAATCTCAATAAGCAACAAATCAAAAGAATTCCTTGCAGAGTTTACACGGGCGTTTGAGGCATCCTTTGGGGAATGCTCTTCAAAAAAGCCGCTTGCACGCAAAGATGGCACATTCATAATTAATGTAGGGTACGACACCTTGGAAAAAATACTCGAATATGGAATCGGCCTCAAATTTGAAAAGGCATGGGACAAGGAAGTGCCTAATGCAATGCTTGACGCCCCTGCCGAATGTATACAGGCATTCCTTTACAGTTTTAGGAAAGGGGATGGAAGCAGGGGGGCAAGGTTTGAGATACGGTATCATACTACAAGCGAAAAGCTTGTGAACGCAATAACGTTCCTTCTCCTGCGGCAAGGGCTATTCCCAAATATTTATGAATACAAGAAAAAAGCGCCATCACATATGGCATATGAAGTAAGGGTCGGCAATAGGGATTATTCAAAGGAACTTTCAAAAACTACCGGCGACTATGACATCATGTTTGAAAAGCTAACGGCACAGTCCAGCGACAGGATACCGGGAATAGCCGGCATCATTGAAAATGCAAGAGAAACCATAACTCTTGACGGGCATGCGCACAAAACGCTCAATTTCAATCAAATTAAGGGCAATAAGGGCACAAGCAGGCCGATGCTCTCAAAAATAATCAAGGCATTCGGCTCTGACTCCAATTCATACACGGAGCAATTGCAGGAAATACTGCAATCCGATATCTACTGGGACAAAATAAAATCAATAGAACCTTCGGAAGTTCCTGAATACACAATGGATTTCACCGTAAGGCCGGTACAGAATTTTATAGGCGGAAGGGGCATGATGCTTTTGCATAATTCGGACCCCTGCATTGAAGACATCGAGGCTTCACTTGATTTGCTGCGCGAAGAGCTGCACCTTGCGGCATCCGCGAAAGGAATAATTGCAGGAGATGTGCAACTGCGCGATGGCAAAGACAGCATTGATCTTTCAAAAATGGGCTCAGGCGGCTGGAGCGTTCCATCAAATGTCGAGCCAGAGCAGATTGAATTCAAGAAAGTGAAGGCAAAATACGTGCTCTTCATTGAAAAGGATGCAGTGTGGAGAAGGTTTAACGAGGACCAGTTCTGGAAAGAAAACGGCTGCATAATACTTACAGGCAGGGGCCAGCCAGGAAGAGGAGAGAGAAGGCTTGCGCAAAGGCTCAACAAGGAATTCGGTCTTCCGCTATATGTTCTGTGCGATGCCGACCCTTGGGGAATGTACATTTACTCGGTTATAAAGCAGGGCTCGATTTCACTCTCATACTCAGAAGAGAAGCTTGCAACCCCGCAGGCAAAATTCATCGGGCTTACAACAAGAGATGTAGAAACTTACAAAATCCCAAAAGAAGTCACAATCAAATTAAATGCACTTGACTCAAAAAGGCTTAAGGAAATGGAAAGCTATGAGTGGTTCCAGAAGAAGGAGTGGAAAGAGGAATTCGCAAACATGAAGGAGAAGGCATACAAGCTCGAGCTTGAAGCTCTTTCAAAGAAGGGAATCAGGTTCATAACTGAAGAATATGTCCCGCGCAAAATCAAGGAAGAGGACTTTTTGCCTTAATGAATTTTCATTTCAGGCCAACCGAAGGTTGCCGCCGTAACGCCGGAGGCTTCCTGTGAGGAAAAGGGCTTTTTGCCGTGAAATCTTTTAACATTTGGATTTTTCCCAAAACAAAGCCCGCGGCAATAACAATAAAAAGCACCAAAAAATCCCTTCCAAAATCTGCGATGCTATAAAGCGCGCTTGGATGCGAAAATGTAAGCCAGTAGCCCAAATTGTGCAGGAAAACCGCTATGAAAACGATTTTTGAAAGGCGCAAAATATCAAAACCTTTCATCAAAAACCCGTACACAAGTGCAAGAATTGCAATTGCAATATGTGCAAGCGTGTGAAATGCATAATCCAAAAGGATTGCCTGCTGCGGGAAAGAGCCGGAATTAAAAACGCCCACAGCCCCATGGCCGAATAAGAGGAAAAAAATTGCGCACTTTGCCCAAATTATTATCTGAAGGGAAATATAGGATAGTTCCGTTTTTGACAATTTGGCGGCAAGCATTCATACTAGAAAAGTTAATAATCATTAAAAAGCTTTAACAAAAAAAGGCATTAATCCAATCTATTTTTTCTTGAACGGCCACAGATTCAGGTAATGGTCCTCATCAAACATTATGAGCACCTCAAGGCCGCTGATTGCGCCCCCGAAGAGATTTTTTAGCTCCGAGAGCTCTTTTTCAAACTCCACATGGCTTTCGACTTCGAGCACCAGTTCGAAATTCCAGTTGCCAACGGTTTCTGCGGCAAGCCAAATTCTTGGGTTTTCCTGCGCGTATGAAAAAAGCCTCTTACGGAGCGCGCTATCCATCTTGTTAAGGCTTAGAAGAAGGCGGTAGCTCTGAATGCCGTACTGCTGGACCTTCACCACAGTATCATATGTCTGGATTATCCCTCTTTCCTCAAGCCTTTTTATCCGAAAAGAAATTGTCGCCGCCGGCTTTGCGAGCACGGAGGAGATTTCTGATATGGGCATTCTCGCATTTGTTGAAATTGCGGAAAGTATTTCGCTGTCCATGGAATCTATTTGTTCGATGGCAGGCTCCTGCCCGAAAAAGAAGCTCGGCTCAGCCCTTGTCTTTTCATCTGCGAGCAGATAATTGCGCGTGTGCTGGCGCAACTCCGACCTTATAGCAATCGCGGTTTCGGACAGTGACTCGCTGTACTCGTTCTTGAAATCGTAATAGAGCCTGTTGAATTCAACAATGGTCCTGCACATGAGGCCAAAAGATAGGTCAAAGCGCCCGCCACAGAGCCCTATCCAGTACACTTGCGGGAACTCCTTGAGCTTTCGGATTATCTCATCCTTCTGCTTTGCGGAAATTCCCTCGAATCTGCAGAAGACGCCAAAGCCCGTATAGCCAAGCCTTGAAAAATTCACAACCGTGTTATAGCCTGTGATAACTCCATTGCTCTCAAGCCGCTTGGTGCGATAGAGCACCGCTTCCTTTGAGAGCTTCACTTTTTTGGAGAGTTCCTTAAGCGAAGCCTTCGCATTAAGGTCGAGTTCCAAAAGAAGCCTCTTGTCCTTCAAATCAAGCTCAAATGCCATCAGTTATCTATCAACAACTTACTACTTAAATATTGTTATTTTTGCAATAATTTGCTAAAAACTTAAATAAACAACAACAAGGGCTTCTTTGTATCGGGGCTAAAAAAATGGTGTTTTTTGAGGCAATTACGGCGGCGCTGAACCTTGATGCGGGGTTTTTCATACGCATTGCAATGAACAACCTGCTCTGGGTTTTCATTTTCGCGACCGTGAATCAGGTGCTCTTTAAGGGAAAAGACCTTTTCAGAAACACCGCCCTCTTTTCGCTTTATATATGGGCATTCCGCGACTTTCTCCCACTATGGGGGCTTGAAGGGTTCATTGCAGGGCCGGTAATTTTCTTTGTGTTCATGGCACTGATGCAGATATTCGTGCTTGACCCGAAAGTGTTCGGAAAGCACACGGCACTTGCGGATGTTGCGGGATTTTACGGAATTATTTTCTTCATTAATTTTTTCGCGAGGTGAAAGAGTGGGGCTATTTCGGCTGATAAGGCATGGAACATTTCTCGCGGCCGCATATGCTGTGCTGCTTTATGCAGGAGAAGCGGTTTTTCCGGGAACTCTTGGAAACTTGGCATTCTCGCCGCTCGCGCTCATATCTGCATTTTCAATGATGCTGCTTGATGCGGCTTACAGCCTGCGGTGAGGCAAAAGCGCGCATAAAAACGTTAATAAAGAGCAAAGCAGAAACTTTATTGATGCGCGGCCCAGAATCCATTGAGCACTTCTTCTCGCCCCAAACCGTTGCGGTGATTGGCGCGTCTGATCACAAAGGAAGCATCGGGCACACAATTTTTGAGAACATGAAAAAGGCGCAGATAAAGGCGCTTTTCCCAGTGAACCCAAAGCACGCCACGATACAGGGAATCAGGGCGTACCCAACTGTGAGAGAAACCTCGGGGCAGATTGACCTTGCGGTAATTGTTGTCCCTTCTCACGCGGTCCCTTCAACTCTTGAAGAGTGCATGCAGCACAAAGTGAAAGCAGTAATTATTGTAAGCGCAGGGTTTTCTGAAACCGGCGAAAGAGACAACACGCGCAAAATTTCTGAACTTATAGGCAAATACCCTTCCACAAGGGTTATGGGACCTAACTGCGTTGGAGTGCTAAACAGCCACAACAAAGTGGACACCACATTTTTTGAGCGCTCGCGAATGAAAGAACCCAAAAAAGGCACGCTCTCATTCATTTCACAATCTGGAGCTCTTGGCTCGATGATACTTGACTGGATTGCAACGCAGCAGTTTGGGATAAACAAGTTCGCATCTTATGGGAACGCAATGGATGTTGATGAATCTGATTTGCTGGAGTATTTTGGCAGGGATAAGAACACGAAAGTAATCGCAATGTATCTTGAGGGCGCAAAAGAAGGGCGCAAGTTCTATGAAACCGCCAAAAAAATATCAAGAAAAAAGCCAATTATTGTGCTAAAGGGCGGAAGGCACGATGAAACAAGCATGGCTACCGCTTCACACACCGGCTCAATGGCAGGGGCTTCCAAAGTTTATGATGCGGCATTTAAGCAGGCCGGAATTATTGAGGCGGATGATATTCTGGATTTATTCAGCATAGCAAAGATGCTTGAACGTGAGCCGCTTCCAAAGGGAAACCGCGTGCAAATAATCACAAACGGGGGAGGATTTGGAATAGTTACAGCCGACCAGATGCTCATGAACGGCCTTGCACTTGCAAAAATTTCACATCAAACCGCGGCAAGGCTTTACAAGCAAATGCCAACAGCAACAATCTCAAACCCTATGGACCTTATAGGCGATGCGGATGTTGAAAGGTATCTGAACGCCATTAAAGCCGCGCACAATGATCAAAACGTTGACATCATCGTAGTGCTTGTGCTCTTCAATTTGCCAAGCCTTGAACTCGGAAAGTTAATGGGTCTTGCGAAACCGCACGGAAAAATCACAAAACCAATAATGGTCATTGCTATCGGCAGCGAATTTACGCAAAAATACCTCGAAAAAATGGAGCATGAGGGATTTACAACATTCAATTACCCAAGCATTGTTGCAAAGGCGCTAAAAGAAGTTGTCGCTTATTCTGAATACTTGAAAAAGAACTAACGCAAAGTGATAAGTGAGAGCGCCTTTTCAGGCTCATCTTCTGCAAGAAGGTCGAAGAGTTCCTTTACTGAAACGCTCCCGAAATCTGTTTCCTTAAGGTTCTTCTCAAGCAGTTCAAGGCCCATTGCGGCAACCGAGAGCTTTGATTTTTGCATCTCGCGAAGCTCTGAAATCTTCTTTCTGAATGAAACAGAGGAAAAGTTCTTGGAAATTGAAAGGATTGAGCGCGCGGAAAACTCCTCATAGATTTGGTTGATGTTAACATCGCAAGCGGAAATGCCTTTTTTTAGAGTGCCCTTAAGGTTTAGCCTAATTAGCGGTTTCATTTCGTGCGTACCCGCAAGATTCGCAGAGATTTCCTTGCGGCAGGTTTCCAGCACAGCGTCAATTTCAGCGTCCTTAAAATCAATCTTGTGGTAGAAGGCGCGCCTCTGCTTTGAAAAAGGCATGAAAGTAATGGATTTGGTTTCCGAGTCAAAGAAATGCACTCCCTTTTTCTGGTCGGCCTCTATTTTCTTTATCGAAGTTGCTATGGTGGAACCTGGGAGAATGAAAACCCCGTCCCCGATTTTGTGCTTTTGCTGCCAGTGCAGATGGCCGTTCACAAACAAATCAAACCCTCGTGGGAGATCTTCAAGTGAGAGCGTTGCAACCATTTCATCATCAACTGCCATGAATTCCTTAAAGCCCTGGTGCGTCATCAGGATATTGGCGCAGCCCTTTTCAGGCTTGGGAGCCCAGTGCTGCAAAACTTCAAGGGCTTTTTTCTCGGGAACCGAACCAAGTCCGAAAACAACCGCGCGCTCATTTCCCTTTTTGAGAACAACTTTCCCTGCATGGAAATAAAAAATAAGGCCGGAAACGGAAAGAACGTCAAGTGCTGTGCGGGTATCTTTCCCAGCGTATTCGTGGTTGCCATGGATTGCAAGTATAGGGAGCCCTTCAAAAGAGAGCTGCTTTTTCTCAGTATTCTTCTCAAAAACCGCATTTATTTCGCATCTGCCCTTTTTCCCGGCAGAGAATGCAGCCATTGCGCGGTAGAGTGTGTCATGCGAAGGGACGGGAGCGTCAAATACATCCCCCGCAAGGATTACGACATCTGCGCTTTCCTGCACGCATATATTTATTGCCTGCTCTAAGTTCTCAAAAGATTCCTGCGCCCTCTCGCCGCGGGAATCAAACCCCAAGTGAGTATCTGAAAAAATTCCAACCTTCATTTTGCCACCATCGATTTTAGCTTTGCTGGATTGATCTCGGTGAAGTTCTTTATTACCAAATCCGCACTCCTAAAATCCTGCAAGGAAGTGAATTTATTTGGAATTGCAATGCATTTGAGGCCGGCGCCCTTGGCAGAATCAAGCCCTATTGCAGTGTCTTCAATTGCAATGCAATTCGAAGCGCGTGCACGGATGGTTTGAACTGCTTTGAGATAGGTTTCAGGATTCGGCTTGTGCTCGGTAACATCCTCATATGAAATAATATTGGAAAAATAATGGGCGATTTCAAGCTTTTTGAGGAAAAAATCTATATTGGGGCGTGAATTGTTTGAGGCGATTGCCATGCGTATCTTGCTCTTTTTTAGGGAGCGGAGCAGCATATCAAGGTGCTCATCAAGAAGCAGCGATTTTTCCATTTCAGCCATCATTGCAGCGGAAGTGTCGCGCACAAACGGCTCGCGCTGCACATTCAGCTTGTATTTCTCATTTATGTACGCGAGCTTTTTTGCAAAAGTCATACCCACGAGATTGGAAACGTCTTCATCGGTTATATCTGTGTTCAACTTCTCGAGGTATTCGCGCATATGCTTGAAATAATATGAGGGCGTATCTACTAGAACGCCGTCGAAATCGAAAATTACCGCTTCAAGCACTAAAAAGCGCCCCGATATTTTTTATTGAGAGTTCTGAGAGCGAATCCACTATCAGGTCGGCATCTAGCAGGAAATTCCGATCTTTAGTATTGGTAACGCCCACGATTTTCATCCCCGCGGATTTTGCAGACATTATGCCATGCACTGAATCCTCCACTACAACGCACTCTGAAGGGGAAACATTTAGGAGTTTAGCGGCTTTGAGATAGCCTTCGGGCGAAGGTTTTGCCTGCGAGACTTCATTTCCGCAAACAATAACCTTGAATGAACCATTAATTCCAAGCTCTGAGAGTATGTGCTCGACAAAACGCCTGTCAGAGCTTGAAAAAAGCCCGAGCGGAACATTATGCTTTTTTAGGAGATAGAAAAATTCCAAAAATCCGGGGATTGGCTTTATGCCGCGCGTTTTTGAAATGAGCTGCGCGTACTTTTTTGCAACCATTGCGGAAACTTCGCTGTCTTGCTTGTTGCTGACTTTTTTAATCCCCTCAAATGAGCTCATGCCGCTTGTTTTCAAAAGCTCGGTCATTTCAATATGCACTCCGTGGGCCCTTAGAACTTCCTGCTCCGCTTCAAAGTGCAAATCCATTGTGTCCACAATGACGCCGTCCATGTCAAAAATTACCGCACGGAGCAAGCAAATCACCTTTTCCCATAGCGCAAAAGCAAGGTGCCGCCCTTGTTTAGCTTTTTTAGAGAAACAAGCCGGAAATGCGTGTTCTTTTTACCTTTTTCAAAAAGCGAGATCCCTTTTCCAAAAACAATCGGCTCAAGAGTTAGGAGAAGTTCATGCGCAAGATTTTTTCCAAGGAAATAATCGAAAATCTGCGTGCCGCCGAGCACGGCGACATTTCTGTACCCGTGCGCCTGGCAATAGTTTTGGATATTTGTGCGCGCAAGATTCATGAAAACGCACTTTTCACTTTTCCATCGCGGAGCAGTTACATGCCGCGTGAAAACAATCAGGTTTCTTTTCAGGAGGAATTTCTTTGCGGTTTTGTATGTGTTGTTTCCAACTAGCACCACATCGGCCGTATCAAGTTCGCGGTGAAAAAACTTCTTGTCCTCTTTTGAAGACCAGTCGCTTAAATGGGATGAATTTCTCGCTATTTTGCCATCAAGAGTGATTACGGCAATGAGACGGAAAAGCGGCTTTTTCATGCAATAAAAAGCACAGTAAAGCGATAAAATACATTCCTGCGCATGCCCCCAAACCAACCTTTTTAACGGTTTTCAAACCCTTTCAGAATGGTTATTTCCCTTTTTCAACAGGAAAAAGTGCGGCCTTTTCTTTTTGGCCAAGCTTTTTCTTTTCTGCAGAAAAGAAAAAGGTTGCTGGGATGTCAGAGCGGTTATGTACCCGCCTGCAGAGCGGGCTAGGAGGGTTCAACTCCCTCTCCCAGCTTATGTTACTCATTTATAGTTGTTACTCAGGGTTTTTTAAATAGAATTGAGTAACATACTACTATGGTTTATTTAGTTGAATCTAAGCGCGGCAGGAAGTCCTACTTTTACCTGGTTGAAAATGTAGCGTTGGCTAAAGGCAAGAGAAAACAATTCAGGAAATATCTTGGAAATACAAGACCATCGAAACAAAAAACTGAAATACTGGTTTCGGATTTCAAGAAAGAAATAGAAAACGAGAAACATTCGCTTACCGGATACCATTATTTGCTGCCGGATGAAATAGAGAAGGTTGACCAAATCAATTCAGAATTCGGCAAAAGATTCGCAAAGTTAAATGAAACCGAAAAAGAGCAGTTTGAGCGCAATTTCGTGAACGTTTTTGTCTACAACTCCAATTCTATAGAAGGCTCAACTCTCACTCCTAGGGAAGTCGAACTGTTGCTTGAAGAAAACATATCCCCGAACAAATCACTTGAAGATGTGCTTGAGGCCAAGAACGCCGAAAAGGCACTGATTTTCATCAAACAAACCAAAGAAGAGCTCAATAGCGAACTTCTGCACAAGCTCCACGAAATTTATTTCAAGGACACAAAGCCTGCGATAGCCGGAAGATTCAAAACAAAGGATAATCTGGTCAGAGGGGCAACATTCCAAACAACCCCTGCGGCATACGTGCTTGCAGACATGAAAAACTACTTTAAAGATTACGAGGAACTCTCAAAAAAATACCATCCACTTGAACTTGCGGCATGGGCCCACTGGAAACTAGAAAAAATCCACCCGTTTCAGGATGGCAACGGCAGGATTGGCAGACTTGTGATGAATTACACGCTGAAAAAAAACAGTTACCAGATGATTGACATTAAAACCAAGGAAAAACGAAATTACTTCAGGGCGCTGCAAAAATGCGATGATGAAAACACTGGAGAGCCACTGGCCAAATTATTGGTAAAAAGATTTGAAAAGCAATACAGTTATGCGTTAAAAATATGAATGTTGGAGGGAGAATAACATGAAAAGAGTTATTTTCGTTTGCATGAGCAATTCAAGAAGAAGCATAATGGCAGAAGCCATTTTTGACAAGTTGACCGGGCCGAAAGCCCAAAGCGCCGGGATTGACCCCAAACCGGCAGACCAAAATACTTTTCTTGTGCTGAAAGAAATTGGAATTGATTGCAAAGGAAAGTCAAAGAAAGTTACGGAAGCAATGCTCGAACAAGCCGACAAAATAATAACATTCAGGTGCGCAGAGCACATTCCAGAAAAATACCACCCAAAAGTGCAAAATTGGGATTTTGGCGCAAAAAGGCAAGTAGGAGAAGAACAAAAAGAAAGAACATTGGAATACATGAGGGAATTGCGAGATTCGATTTATGAAAAAGTAAAAGAACTTATCGGACAGATAGGATAAGTAAGACAGAACAGGGAGTCAAACTTTTGTTAGTAGTCCCTCTCCCAGCTATCCCCCAAAAGTTCCACTCCTGATAATTTTATAAACTTGGGAAGAATAATGTTGTTATGCCAAAGCCCAAAAAAGATTTGCCGCCAAAACAGCGCGAGGAACTGCTGAAGATTCTCAAAGCCCGCTTTGAGAAAAACATGAGCCGCCACAAAGGCATTGAATGGGCAAAAGTGCAGGCAAAATTGGAAGCCAATCCTGAAAAACTCTGGTCACTTAATGAAATGGAAATAACCGGCGGTGAACCCGATGTTGCAGGCCAGGATAAAAAGAGCGGCGAATACATTTTTTATGATTGTTCAGAGGAAAGCCCAAAAGGGCGCAGAAGCATTTGCTACGACCGCGAAGCGCTCGAGTCAAGAAAAGAACATAAACCGAAAAATAATGCCATTGATATGGCAGCCGGCATGGGAATTGAAATTTTAACGGAAGAACAATACAGGGAGCTGCAAAAACTTGGAAATTTCGATATGAAAACATCAAGCTGGATGAAAACACCGCCTGAAATCAGAAAACTCGGCGGCGCGCTCTATTGTGATAGGCGCTACGGGCAGGTCTTCTTGTATCACAATGGCGCGGAATCTTACTATGCTGTCAGGGGATTGCGCGGCTCTCTAAGAGTATAAAAATTCTGTGTCGCGCCACCAGCTTGAAACTATTTGTGCCTAGAGATAGTACTTGAAGTTCTTTTCGAATAGAGCGATGAACTTCTTGTAATCAGCCGGGTGCGCTTTGATTTGCTCCTCGTAAAGCGCGGTTATTATTTTATAAGTCTTTTTCTGTTCTGCGTTCAGAGTCTCCATAAGCACTGGTTTTCTGCGGTACGCCTCGGTTTTCCAGCAAATTGAGAGCACGGAATCCATTATTTTCCAGGTTTTTTCCTTGCTAAGTGAAGCTATTTTCTCCAAAGGGCTGGCAGCGTTTGCAGCATTCTTGGCTGAAAGGAAATGATAGTTGAACTTCGAACCCACAAGCACAGAAAATTCTGATGAACTTGTCACATTCCATATCCCTGCAGAAAACGGCGTAAGAAACGGATCGTTGACCAGCACATGGCGCTCATCATAATTGATGAAATATTGGCGCCAGATTGCTTCCAGGTTTGCTTCAGTAATATAATACTTGAGAATTGGCGAGCCAAAGAAGAGGTCCCCCGCATCCAGCTTTTCAATCGAAAGCAGGTTCTTTTCACCAAGCTTTTCAAGGCGCTCACGCCAATGCTTCTGCCCAGCGGATTTAATCCCCAAAAGCCTGCCAATCTGCCCTTTTGTCATCTTTAGGGGGATTGACCAGATTAGCGCGAGCAAAATCTCTTCATCAGTGTAATTTGGTGCTTTTGGCATATTTGATTCACGTCCTATTTAGTTTCTTACATATTATTACTTAAGCTAAGCACAAGAGAGCCAAGGGTGCGATTTTGCATTCTTGCAGCAAATAATGTTTTTTAGTCCTGCTGCATTGCACCTTTAATCACATCAAGAGCACTCGCAAGGATTAGCGGCCCGAAAATAAAACCGAATATCCCAAAAAGTGTAATTCCTCCAATAACTCCTAGCAGCATCACAAACGGATGTATGCGCGTTCTGTTCCCGATCCATCTTGAATAAAGAATCTGCTCAATTCCAACAGTTAGTATGATTCCGATAATTATGATGCCAAAAGCCGTGGGATACTGCTGGATTGCAATATAGTAAAGAGCAAGAGGCGCCCAGACCATGATTGGCCCGATGCTTGGGACGAATGCCAAAACAAAAATGATTGTGGCAAGGATTAGGCTCGCTTCAACGCCCGAAATTGTAAAGCCTACAAATGAAATGGCAAACTCTAAAATCGCCATGGCAAATGTCACATGCAAAATGGCCTGTGCTGTTTTGTCAAGCTCGCGGATTATTCTATCCTTGTTATGGGAAGGGATATGCTTTTTGAGCTGCTCAGAAAGTGTTTCCCAGCTGCATAGAATGTAATACATGCCTATTAGGGTCACGATTAGCCCAAGAGCGAGGCCTGGAAGGGATGCGAGAAGCGAACCTGTAGTGTCCGTGATGAATTGATTAAACTGAATTTGCATTGTAATAGGGTTGAGATTGAATCCGCGCAGAAAAGGGTGAGAGGCAACAAGGCCAATATAGTGCGAAATATTCTGTTTGCTTGCAAAATCGCCAGCCTCATTGACAACCCCTATGACAACTAAACTCACAGGCACAACAACAAGCAACAATGCAACAAACACACATGTTACTGCAGCAAGGGTTTGGCGCATGCGCGTAGCCAGCCGCACAAATAGCGGCCGCGCCATGTATGCAAGCAGGTACGCAGAAATAACGGCAATCATGAAAGGCAACACTAGGAAAAATGCGAGGGCTATAAGCCCGAGTATGACGGCCCAAAATAAGTAGCCCTTGAGCTGATGCTTATCGTCCAATAACATATAAAAAACCTTTAAACTTCTGAAAACGCGGGCACGGAGTGAATGTGCCCTATGTTTTCGATTTTTTCTGAGAATGGCAGAATTTCTATCTGCGCTTAGGTCCTCATGATTTTCTTTCCGACTTTTCGTGAGCGGATTTTTCCCTTGCCGCCCTTTTTTTTGGCTGCGCGGCTTTTTGCCTGGCTCATTCTTGTCCCTCTTGTTTTTTTCGCCATTTTTATTACCTCCAAATTGCTGCTATTCAATACAGTAATATACCAACTTAATATACTATACTATTATATTCCATACAATCTATATATATAGTAGTAGCAGCATAATAGGTACGCAGCAAGGGCAAACAAGATAGAAGCAAACGGATTTTTCCGCCAATGCAAGTCATTCAAAAGCAAATTTTTTGCCGAAGTTGAAATTGATTAGACTATGTTATCATTGAGGTGATAAATCATGAAGGAAATTCGGAAAATGAACAAAGAGCATGATTCGGGCGTTCGAATTCACATGCTAATAGGGAAAAAAGTCCTCGCGTCCAACGGAAAGGAAGTTGGAACTATCATGGAAATCAGGCTAGACCCGGTAACATTAAATTTGGACGGAATTGAGATGGACCGCGGATTCTTTGGAACGGATACGTTCGTTGGGCGCAAGTACATCACATCCCTCTCAAATGAAGGAGCTGTACTAAACATGAGCCCAGTAACGGATTACAAGGGCCTGAAGGTATTTGATTCAAACGGAAAGGAAGTGGGAACAGTTAAGGAAGTCCGGACAGACGGGCCAACTAACGATGTCTCCGCAATTGTTGTCGGAACTGGAATTCTCAAAAACGACGCAGTATTCACAAAATCAGACGTGAAAGACGTTGGCGAGAGCATAATGCTAAACATTGTAGTGGATGAAAACGCCGTAAAAGTTGGCGGAGAGTCAAAGTAGAATCTCAACGAAGCAAGGAGCTCACCCTCCTACGCCGCAAGGCGCAGGCTTCTTTGATTCAATAGAGAAAAATTGGAGGAAATTTTATGCAAGAGTATACGATAACCCAAAATAATTTGTCGGTAAACAGGTGGAAAAAAGAGGGCGCATTGATTGCTTCGATTGGGCTGCTTCTGCTAGTTGGAGTGGTTTTGGCAGGAGGAGGGCCGCTTCCGATATTTTTGCTCGGGGCGGTAATAGTTCTTGGAGGGTATCTCTACACCAACGATAAAATAGTCGGAAACATCAGATACGGAAACTCGAGATATGTGCAACAGGACGGAATGCAGTTCCAGCCGGCATGGCAACTGCAACAGGATGAAGACTCTGAATCGCAGCAGCAAAGAATTTCACGCAGGCAGCAGAGGCAAAATCGGAATATTCAGCAAAGGCAGATTGAAACTATAACGAGGTGAAAAAATGGATACAGTATGGACAATAGTTGTAATTTTAGTGGTACTGTGGGCTTTGGGGCTTATAGGCTCAATTGGCGGAAGCCTGATAAATTTGCTTTTGGCCGTAGCACTGATAATAATAGTGTACAGGCTAAGCCAAGGAAGAGACATTGCTACAGGCAAGCAAGTTGCGTAATTTAAAACAAGCAAAATAAAGCAAACAAAAAAATTAGAACATAACACGGAGGTGTTTGAATGAAAATTACCGAAGGAAGAATTCTTGACAAGGATTTCGAGAACCAGATTAATTCAGGTATTGGTGAGGCGCAAAGGCAGATTAATTCCAATATAAGCGAGGCGCAGAAATACGTGCACAAGCAGCAGTCAATGGTTGAAGGCGCGGTAAGTGAGCACCCGTTTGAATTCGTGCTCGGCGCATTCGTGGGTGGAATCCTTCTTGGTTCACTCCTTACAAAGAAGGGTTAAGCAATGAGCCTTGAAACCATTATCGAAAATTTCGTAAAAGGACTTGGGAGCGCCGCCTTGCGGGCGGGCGCCCTCAAAGCAGTCCTCTCCTCTGCAATAGCAGACGGGGTAGAAGGGGGAATTGACCGGGCCATGCCAACACTTATGAAAAACACGGTTTTGGGCTCGGTTATTCTTACAGGAGTATTTCTATTCGGGCTTGGAATCGCCAAATGGGCCGAATCAATTATTGCAGCGCCGGGATCAGGATTTATCATTACGGGAATAGTTCTCACGGCATGCGCGAGCATTTGCCTTCTGGACAAATCAAGGGCGGCAGGAAAATGAACGGGCTAGAAATCTCACTTGGAGTGCAGGGATTCTACCGCGACATGCGGGGAAAATCGCACTACGTTTCAAAAGAGATTGGCGAAAAGAAGGTCGTGGCAAATCTCTGGATTGAAATATCAAAAGAAGAGGCAACAGGTTAGTTTAGAAAAAGCTTGAAAAGCGGGAGACTGATTAAAAATGGTTGAAAAAATGAGAAGGGAGATTCGCTCCCTCAGAAAAGGGCTTAATGCGGAAAAGAAAAAATCTGGAAAACTCCGCAAAGGGATTGCAACCGCTAGGAAAAAAACCGCAAAGACCGCCAAAACAGTTGCGGCAAGGGCGGCAAACCTTGGCAATGAAATGAACCGCCTGAGGGTTAATCTGCAAAATCTTGCAAAAAAGAAAACGCCCAAAAAACAGCTCTCCGAATACAATCTGTTCATGAGGCGCCAATTAATTGGAGGCAGCAGCTTTAACCGCGCGGTAAAACAGTGGAAAGCCTACACTATGGGCACACACACAGCCCCGAAAAAGGCGGCCAAGAGAGCTGTGGCGCCAAGAATTGTCACAAAAATCCGCACGGTTCAAAGTGGGCTAAACAAGCGGGAACTCTTAGCAGGAATGCGAAGCGCGCTAACAGAATTCAGCGCAGAATCGGATGCGAATGTTGCTGAACTGAAAGAAACCATGCGCAAAGCGGGCGGAGTTACAAAGCACAACGGGAACGGGTCAATGTCAGATGAGCGTGTGGCAATAGAAATCATTTCCGTATTTTTCCAGGAAGTGCACAGGCTTGGCATGAAACGCAGCCTTGAACTGGATGATGTCGTCAACTCCTACTTTGATACTCTTAGCAGGGTGAAAGGAATGAAGCAGATAATAAAGCCTGAGATGCATCCTGTGCCGACAGCGGTTTCGGATAAGCTCTCATCCCACCAATGGCCCGGCAAAGCGCCGGCAGGGGTGTGAAAAAATGGCTGAAACAGTAATCTTTCTTGGGCCGATAATTACCGCGCTTCTTGTATTGGCACTTGTTTTTATTGCGCTAAAACTTGGTAAATCGATAATATGGCTCGCAATAAACAGCGTGATTGGGATAATATTTCTCATAATAATAAATTTTTTCCCATTCGTAAACATCACAATAAACATCTGGAGCGTACTCATAGCCGTATTTGGCGGAGTTCCGGGAGTAATACTCTTAATCATTCTGGACTTGCTCAAAATTGCATTCTGAATAAAATTTTGGCCAAGTAGGACAGCAAATAAAATAGTACACGCGGAGGTAAAAAATATGAAAAAAGGAACAATCGCAGTTTTGGCACTAGCCATTTCGCTGATTATTTTAAGCGGCTGCGCGCAGCAGAACACGGCAAATACAAACGGGCAGGCACAGGCTCCAAATGAATCTGATTATGGGGAAGTAAACCAAGTTCCGACAAATACCAACGGGGGCACGGTAAATCAGGTGCCAACAAATGTCAATAACCCAAATCCTGGGCAGCCAGGTGGCGGCTCAACTAATGCTGAAATCAGCATAGAGAATTTCGCGTTCTTGCCGGGCAACGTTACAATAAAAGCAGGGGACACAGTGACATGGAAAAACAATGACAGTGCTCCGCACACAGTAACATCAGATTCAGGAACTGTTTTGCAGTCCGAATCGCTTGGCAATGGCGGAACATACAAGCACATGTTCTCCGAAAGAGGAACATACGCATATCATTGCGGCCTGCACCCGAGCATGAGGGGAACAATAACTGTGCAGTAAAATCGCAAACTCAATGAATTTCTCATTGAAAAAATAGGTAATATTCATCGGACTAACTATCCGATGAAATCATTTTTCATTTCCATTTCCTTAATAGTCCCTTCGCTCACCTTTAGCTTTCGCTGCGCGATTTTTTCTATAAAGTAACGGTCGTGCGAAACCGCAAGGATTGCGCCATCGTAGCTGAGAAACGCCTTCTCTATTATTTCGCGCGCATCAATATCCAGATGGTTTGTGGGCTCATCTAGGAGCAGCAGGTTCGGCTTTTCGAGAAGGATTTTTAGAAGGTTTAGGCGCGATTTCTCCCCCATTGAGAGCTTTGAAATCTTCTTGTACACCTCATCATCAGTGACAAAGCCGACCATTGAAAGGCTCTGGCGCACTTTTGGCAAATCCTTTAGCATCGCATATATCTCATTGTACAAGGTGGAATCTTCCGAGAGGTCTCGCATCTCTTGGTCCGCATACCCAAGCTTTGCCTGAGAATCAAAAATCACTTCCCCTGAAAGCGCGGGCAACCTGCCTTCAATAGTTTTGAAAAGCGTGCTCTTGCCGACCCCGTTTTCGCCAATCAGGATTATGCGCTGTCCCGAGCCCACATTGAGATTAATATTTGAGAGCAGGGGGTAGTCATACCCGACCGACAAATCAATGAGTTCTACCACCACAGGGCTATGAATCGGGGATGCATCAAAGCGCGTGCTAAAACTTGATTTGTCCATGTCCGGCTTTTCAATTATTTCACGCTTTTCAAGAAGCCTTTCGCGGTATTTTCCCTGCTTGACTTTTTGCGGGCTTTTTCCAATGCGCGCAATTTTATCCTTTTCAATCGCGAGATACCTGTTTTCATGCTCATACGCGGTTTTCTGGGCCTCAAATGTTGCCGCACGCGTCTTTACATAATCCGAGTAATTGCCATTGTACTTTACCCACTTCGCCTTTTCAATTTTGAGGATGGTATCGCAGACGCGGTCAAGGAAATACCTATCATGCGTGACCATGAGCACGGTTCCTTTGAAAGAGCGCAGGTACTTCTCGAGGATGTCAAGCCGCTTGAAATCCAGGTGGTTGGTAGGCTCATCAAGGAGAAGCAAATCCGCTTCGGAAGATAGAATCTGCGCGAGCGCAACTATTGCGCGCTGGCCAGTTGAGAGCGAACCCACAGTCTGGTCAAGCCAGTCTTCTGGAACTTCAAGGGTGCGCAGAACCGACTTTATTTTTCCGGTGGGGCGCGGGGCTTCGTGCTGGTAGCGCTTTGCCGAAAGCTCAACATAGCGGTCGGTTAACCTGCTGAGCTTTGCGCTGTCCTTGTGCGACTCAGGGTCTGCTAGAAACTTTTCAATATCGCGCAGTTCCTTCTCAAACGGGTTTTGATGATGGATAGTTGCGCTTTCGCCAAGTGTTTGCCGAACGGTCTTTTCCATATCAAGGCCAATGTCCTGTGAAAAGTGCGCGGCTTTGCCGTCGAATTCTATGTGGCCGGTATAATCAATCTGGCCTAAAATAGCTTTCAGAAAGGTTGTTTTGCCAACGCCGTTGCGCCCAATCAGGCCAACTTTCGAGCCGTCCGCAACCCCCACACTTTCATCCTGCAAAATCTCCTTTTTGCCAATGGAAATGGAAAGGTTCTTTATTGAGAGTACCATATGAATTTCATTGACCCGAATCTTTTAAAACCCGTTTAAAGGCGGGGCGGAATAATAATTCAAAGGAGGGCACAATGCAAAGGATTGGAATCAGGCAAACTCGCATTGCAAAGGATAATAAATAAAATAATACATTTTCATATCAGGCAAATGGTTAGCATGCATATACACAACCACCAAAAAGTGCGCACAGTCCTTGAAATGGCACAGCGCAAGGGGGTTTATGCAAGACACACAGTCAGCAGCCATTCATCAAGCTGGCTAAATGACCTCGGAAGAAATCTTGCCAATTACTCACGAGTGCATTCTTTCATTCTGCAGCACTTTAAGACTCACGGGCTGAAAGGGCTTGCAGTGACACATTTTGGCGCCGGAAATGGAAAATACATGCATTTTTTGGGGAAGCACTATGGCATTGCAACGACAGCAATCGAATCTAGCGGAGAACATATTCAGGCTGCACACGCAATCGGTGTACGCCCGGGATTCAAGAGGCGAAATGCACATAACACAAAATTACCCTCAAATTCACAGGACATTGTTCTAAGCGACCACTTTGTGCTTGCGCATTGCGAAGGGCTAAATGACGAAAAAATCCTACGTGAGGCTCACAGAGTACTCAAGCCTGGCGGGCTTTTGGTGGTTGAAAGGGCAACAACAAAGACTCTTCCTGCAAAAGCCAAAAAGCTGTTCGCCCAAGTAAATGACAGGGGATTCGACATAGGAACACGCCCGTACGCAAACAACGGCGACTTAGCTTATTATTTTTTTGTGCTAAAAAAATAGGCAGATGCGCCCCCATCCCTATATTAAAAAGCAGTTCAGGGCACTTTATTTTCATGCTAGGGCAGAAACAGGAAACTAATAAGATTGTTTGGGATGAGACGAAAAAAGAACTTCTCGCCAAAAGCGAAATCAGCCTAATTCTTGACACATACGATGACATTTTCTCGGATTTCGACCCGCGCCCATATTCTGTGCGCACACTCTCCGAGGACTTTTTGGTGGCCGCGAAAAAGGCAATGCCCGCGGCAAGGGAAGGGCAGCTTGGAATGAGTTTTCTTATACCAAAAGCAATGCGCAACACCGCGCATGAGGTGCTCATAAAAAAGAAGCTGCGCGAATACTTCAGAAAGCACGGCTCGGTGATGGAACAGGAGCGCACAAAAATACGCGGGCAGGGAATTGCGATGACCGTTGTCGGCCTTGCGATACTGCTTCTTGCAACCTTTATAATTTCAATAGAGCGCCATGATTTGCTATTCAATTTCCTGATAGTGGTGCTAGAGCCAAGCGGCTGGTTTACCGTGTGGAGCGGGATGGAGGCAATCGCCTTCAAGTCAAAGGAGAGAGATGTCGAGATAGATTTTTACGCGCGGATGGCGAAAGCGGAAATAAATTTCACCGCATACTAAACAACGGTTTCGGCTTTTTGACAGAATTAAAAACAGAAAATCGCGGCGGCGAAATGCGCCGCCGGGAATTTTACTCGAAAAAATTACCTTTTCTTTTTTTTCTTCGATTTTTTCTTTGAAGGCCTCTGCTTTTTTGCCGCCTTCTCAAGCTTTAGGCCGAGCCTTTCAAGGACTTTGCCTATATGCCCTAAATTCAGATTTGATGCCATTTTTTTCACCTCACAAAAAAGATTTCTTTGACCTAGTAGAGAAATTAACCCGTATTTAAGGCTAATGTTTTAATTCTCTGAAGCGTATTTAGGTTATGGCGCCAAGAAGGGGAATTATACAGGGGCTTCTTTTTAGGGGAATGCGGGGTGGCGGAGTGCAGGTGCCCCGCGGAATGCAGCACGGGGGCGCGCAGCCGCATCATGGGATGCAGCATGGCGGAGTACAGGTTCCGCACGGGATGCAAAATATTAACGAAATTTCTGCAAGAATGAAAAGCATGATTGAGCACATGCCCGGGGAGATGCGCCAGCACTATAGCAACCCGCACAATTACAAGCAGAATCCCGGGACTGCGCCCATGCGAGATAGGGCGCAGATGGCACACATCGGAGAGGAAATAAAAGAAATGCAAAAGCTCATGAATTCAAGGCCGATGAATGTCCACTCGCAGCAGGAAATAATGCTGATAAACGAGCACAGAATGAGGCTTTTGCAGGCGCTTGCGCAGGGCGAGATTAGCAGCCTGCAGGGGTATCAGAGAATAGTTATGATGGAGCTTATGCAAATGGGCTCGCCCCCTCAAATAGCTCAAATTGAGGCCAAAAAGGTTGTAGAGGCGCTGCGCAGGACATTTTCCCCGCAGGCCAAAACAGCCATTGAAAAGCACTTCAAAAACTTCGAAATTATAGCCCGCGGCGGGGACCCGCACGATTAGGCCCAAAACGCGACCCAAATGGTTTTTAAAGGATTGCAAGGAAAACTAATAGAGCAATTAAACGGCTTTTAATAAGGTATTTTGCCGAATTTTGCGTTTTTACACAAAGTGGTTTTTATGGGTTTAAGACCGGGTCACTGTTATAGGACAACCAAGGACAGGCCATATACTAGGCATGCCGTTACTGTGCACAGCAAGAACTACATTGGAGCGGTTCCCGGGCTTAAAACAAGGCAGTGGAACATGGGAGAGGGCGCAAAGCCGTTTGACACTGTTGTTGATGTTATGATTGAGTGCAGCCCGAACGGGATGCAGATTAGGGACAATGCAATCGAGAGCGCAAGGCTAATGATTAACAGGGCGCTTATAAAAAAAGTCGGCAAGGAATCATTCTTCTTAAAACTTAGAATTTACCCGCATCACATCCTGCGCGAAAACAAGCAGGCACAGGGAGCGCACGCGGACCGTATACAAAAGGGAATGAGCCACGCCTTTGGAAAAACCATTGGAAGGGCGGCAAGGGTACGCAACGGGCAGATTATTTTTTCAGCACTAGTCTTTGAAGCGGATGCGGAGAAGGCAGTTACGGCAATGAAGCTTGGAAAGTCAAGGTTTCCATGCGCAATACACACTAATGTTCACAAAGATGTTGCAAGCATTGGAACAAAGCCAAAGAAGACAAGGGACCTAATCAAGGAAGAGGAAGAGGCAAAGAAGGCAGCGGAAGGCGCAATTGTCGCGGAAGCCGGAAAGGAAGGCGCTCCGGCGGCAGGCGCAGCGCCAGCAGCAGGCGCAAAGGCCGAAGCCGGCAAGGGCGGGGCAAAGCCGGATGCAAAAGATGCAAAGAAAGACGCAAAGAAGTAATTCTATTGGGTTAAGCCCAATCCATACCAAATTAACCTTTTCTTCCAAAACTATTCTCTTATGCCTGAATTAATTGTTGACCTCACAGAGGCAAAAAAATTCCTCGCAGCAAAAGTATCCAAGTGTGCAATTGTACAAATACCAGAAGGGCTAAAGGATAGGACCACTTGGATTATTGATGAGCTAAAGGGCAGCTCTGAAAATATTTTTGTTAAAATGGACCCGTGCTACGGCGCGTGCGATTTGCCGCTCAATGACATGAAAGCGCTTGATGCGGATTCGGTAATACATATAGGGCACGGCCCGATACACAGAAACAAGGACATTTTATACATCACATGCTATTACAATCTCACGCGCGAAGAAATTGAGCAAAATGCGAAAAGGCTTCTAAAGGAGCTGCAGAAACGTAATGTGAACTCAATTGCGCTCATTGCAAACGCGCAGTACAACCATGTGCTCCCTGAACTTAAGCAGATACTTTTCCGTGAAGGCATAACTTCGCACATTGGAACTGGGACTTCTCGGATTGCAACGCAGGGGCAGGTGCTTGGGTGCAACTACACGGTTGTGGAATCGATTCAGCCCACAGTGGATGCAAATGTGTATTTGGGAGATGGGTATTTCCACCCGCAGGGGCTAGTGTTTAGCACCAAAAAGCCGGTGATTGTTGTAAATCCGCTGCACGGAACCGTGGAGGAAATCGGCGAGAAGAACCGTGACAGGTTCATGCGCAAAAGATTTGCGGCAATCGCAAAAGCGAGTGAAGCTAAAAGCTTCGGGCTCATTGTTTCGGTAAAAAGCGGGCAGAGGCAGAAGGAGAAGGCGCTTGAACTAAAGAAAGCGATTGAGAGAAAAGGGCTCAAGGCATATTTACTGGAAATGGATTTGGTGAATGAATCCTACATGATGGGAGTGAAAGTGGATTGCCTTGTGAATACCGCGTGCAACCGCATTGTCCTAGATGATGCTGAAAACTGGAAAAGGTTAATTATAAATCCCACGGAGTGCCTCATTGCTATCGGAGAAAAGAAGTGGGAAGAATGGTCGCCGGATGAATTTTTGCACTGAGGATTTCAAATGCCAAGAATTAGCAAAAAGCCAATCGGAGCGCTGGCACGAGCACACCCTAAATTTGGAAGACCCCTAACCGGATTGAGGGTACCGGGAGCTACTATAGAACACAAAAGGGTGAAGTATACATTGTCAAATGGGAAAATATTTGTATTCCACAGAGGGCAATTCTTCGAGATCCCTAAAATGCCAAGACTAGAATTTGAAGATATAAAATTGAGATTAAACTTAAGAGCCAAGGAAATGGGCATTGAATAATTTCAGAAATCAATCTGATACGGATTTGGCGCCGCATATTTCCCCGATTTTTTCGGCTTTTTGCGCGTCTTCTTTTGCGGAACATCCACATTGATTTTGCCCATATCCTCTGTAAAGGTCGGCTCCTCAATTACTTCCCCTTCGATTTCGCGGATAGTTGTTCCGGTAAATGAATACCCGTTCACGTAATTTGAGAAATTGCTAAGGTCGTTGCCATTCAGTACAACCCCTGGAATTCTGCTGCGCTGCAAAATCATGCACGCGGCAAGATCCAGCACGACATTTTGCCCAGGGGTTGAACCCGCGGCAACAATTAATGAAACAAGCTTTTTGTATCCGATTTCATCGAACCTCTTTGCGGCTGGGTTTTCATTTGGGTTTGAATCATAAATGCCGTCTACATTGGTGAGGTTTACAAACGCCCCGTTGAGGTGCTCGGCAAGCAGCGCGGCAACCGAATCGGTTGTGAAAAACGGCATGAGCCCGCCAAAAACAGGAATTTTTCCTGAATCAAGGATTGGGCGAGCGCGGGAGAAATCAGTTAGAATTTCCTTGTGCGCGTTTGGAATCGCGTTTGCAACGAGAAGTGCGTTCACGCGCGTGATTTGAATTCCCAAAATATCAAGGTCGAAGTTGTTTTGCGTAAAAGAGCGCGCAGCTTCTACATAAGAACGGGCGCTCCGCCCTCCGCCAACCACTAGTACAATCCGCTTCCCTGCAGAGTGAAGCGAGGAAATAGAGTCCGCAATCGCGCGGATTTTTTCAGCGTTAGGGCCGCTCTCATCAATTATGAGGCTGCCGCCGATTGAAACAACATACACATCAGAAGCTGGAGCGCCCGAATATGTGGGCGAAGGAGCCTGCTGCGTTGCTGTGCGGTTTCGCATGTGCTCATCAGCAGTGTATTCCTCGTTTACAACATTGAAGATGTCGAACATAAATCCTACAGAATATGCACAGCCCGAATTTAAGGGTTTCGAATTCCTGTTTTGGGAGGCGAATAAGCAATCATGCACCGAACTTGAGGAGCATCTCGAAATTGTTCTTGAACGATTCTGCGATTTCTCTTGACTTTATTCGTATGATGAAGTAGGGGTCTGTGAATATTGTTATGAAAACAAGATCTGCGGCGACATTCCATGTCACGGGGGAAAACTTGAGCCCGTTGAAAAAACTATAATTGACGGTGCCCCTGAATTTTTTGTATTTGGAAGCCCGAAGCCTTGCCTGCTTGGTATCGGGAAGCATTATGAACGCCTTAATCCCGTGCTTTTTGTACTGCGCATACCACTTTTCAAGATTCATCGCAAAGGGCCGTCGCTCAATAAACGAGTACGCCGATGGCATGTACACGTAAATTTTTCCGCCGTTTTTTAGCCGACCTATAATCTCTTCGAATTGCGCTTTTTTTGCGTTTGGGCCGCGGAGCAATGTCACCTCATCACCAGATCTTTTTCCCTCAAATTCCTTTAGCAGCAATGGGAGAATGGAATCTATTGCGGCGGTTTTCTCTTCTAGAATTTGCCTAAACCTCTGCGGGTTTTCGCAGCGAAACATGCGAACCTTACCCTCCAACATATAACTCACAACTCCTTTAGCAACAAGGCTGTTTAGCACATCATAGACATTGATCCTGTGCACCCCTGCTTCCTGCGCAAGTGTTGCGGAGTTGGCACTGCCAAGGCGCAAGAGGGCGAAGTAGACTTTGGATTCGTTTTTTGTGAGGCCAAATTCCTCAAGAGCAGAGGCGTTCATGCAATGAAGGTGCTGCAAAAGAAATATAATATATTAACAAGTGTAGTAACTCATACTACTAACTAAGCATAATACGCCAGGTTGTCGCCATTCAATATGGGGCTGTATTATCTAATTCCGCAGATATCCGCATTTCTTATTGGCGCCGCATTTGTAATGTTTTTTACAACAATGATGAAAAACAAATATGCGAGCCTGCCGCGCGCAGCCATGTTCTCATTTTCAAGGATTCTCTGGCTCTATCTGATTAGCAGTTTGCTCGGGTTTTACGAATACTGGATTGTCCTGCTCTATGCGGGATATTATTTCATATTCCTGAAAATATACCACACATCATATCTGGCGGCGCTGCGCTTTCTCTTTTTCAGCACAGTATTCGGCATCTCGATGCGCATACTTGTCTCGCCAGGCCTTCAGGATACGCTTGCAGAATACATATACTAAGGCAAACGCGGAAATAAGTAGTATTTTAAGCCGTTTAGGGCAAGAATGAGTATTATGCCAATAGAAAGCAATTTAGCGGCTTGACTTAAATTTACGCTCATTTTCTTAGTGATACACATGGCTTCTGGTGACGAGTCCGTTCAGGGAGAGGAAGTAATCTTCAAAAAAAAGCTCAAAAAGCTTGAGCAGTACCGCGGGCGCGGAACAGAACTCATCAGTGTTTACATCCCGCACGATGCTGACCGCTCAGGGGTGATGGGGCAGCTCTCTGAAGAAGTTAGCCAAAGTTCAAACATCAAAAGCCCGACCACGCGCAAAAACGTGGGCGGCGCTTTGCGAAAAATCCTTAGCTTTCTAAAGCAGATAGACTTCAAAATCCCGCTCAATGGAATAGTAGTGTTCGCAGGAAACATTTCAGAAGTCGAAGGGCGAACAGATATCAGGCTTTTTACTGTAAAGCCGATTAAGGAATTGCGCACGAAAAGGTACTGGTGCGACTCAACTTTCCACCTAGAGCCCCTTAAGGAAATGGTAAAGCCAAGCAACGCATACGGCCTAATCACAATCGATAAGAGCGAGGCAACCATTGCAATACTTGTAGGAAAGCACTACGATATTTTGGGGCATTTCACTTCAGGGGTTGCGGGGAAAATGCGTGCGGGGGGGCAATCCGCAGCTCGCTTTGAGCGCTTGCGCGAGGAAGCTGAGCAGGAATTTTACAAAAGGATTAGCGGCAAAGTGAACACCGCATTTTTGCCATACGGAGAAAAGCTGCAGGGGCTAATTGTTGGCGGCCCTGGAATGACCAAGACTTTTTTCCTTGAAAAGGACCTTATAGATTACAGGATGAAAGACAAGGTGCTCGCGACAATAGATACGGGCTACACGGATGAATCCGGAATACGCGAACTTGTGCAAAAGTCCGAAACTGTTCTCAAAGACACAGACCTTATGAAAGAGAAGGCAATAATGTCAAAGTTTTTTGAGCAGCTTGCAAAGGACGCTCTTGCAACTTACGGGGAGAAGGAAGTAATGAAGGCGCTCGAGCTCGGGCAGGTTGAAAAAATCCTTGTAAGCGAAGCGATTGAGTGGTATGTGTACCATGTGAAGAAAAAAGCGGGCGGCGAGGAGCGATACATTATCGATAAGGCAAACACTTTTGATGAAAATGAATTCAAGGGCGAGGACCAGATAGAAATCGTAGAGGAACTCGAATTCATTGATTACATCATTGAAAAGGCGGCGAGCACATCCGCAAAGGTTGAAATCGTCTCGGTTGAAACCCCCGAAGGAGAGCAATTCTTCAAGGGATTCGGAGGCCTTGGCGCGATGCTGAGGTATAAGATTTAGAGAAATTAAATAATGAATAAATATTTGAGGATTCTTTTTATGACAGGAATAAAACATTACACCACAACCACCGAGGGGATTGGCGGAGAGATAAAGCGCAGGATTTCGGATTTTGTTGTCCGGGAAATTGCATTTGACGGAAAGGTTTTGAAAAATACCGCATTCGGCGAGTGGGATAGCAAAAAAGAAGAGCCGCTCAACATTCCGCAGAATGATTCCGACCTCGAATATCTCCATGTCACGCTTGAGAAATTCAACCTCGACACCAATGACGCGCTGCGAAGGGTCAGCAGGGCGCTCTATGTTTCCCCAAAAAGAATAGGGTACGCCGGAATGAAGGATCGCCGCGGGATTACTGCGCAGAGAATTTCAATCTGGCAGCCAGAAGTTGCAAAGCTCATGGCGTTTGATAGCAGGTATGTTTCTCTTAGCGAACCGGAGTGGAGCAATAAAAAAATAGAAATCGGGAATCTCACAGGAAACGAATTTGAAATTACTGTAAGGGAAATTACAATGGAGGAAGATGAGCTGCGCAAAACAGCTGAGCAGTGCTTTTCACAAATGCTAAAAGACGGAGTTGCAAATTATTTCGGGGAGCAGCGCTTTGGTGGAAACCGCGAAATCACACACCGCGTGGGGAAGGAATTCATTTTGGGAAATATGGAAAAAGCCGTGATGCTCTATCTCACTTCGGCTTCGGAGGGCGAGGAAGAGGAAATCGCAGTTGCTAGAAAAAACCTTAAAGAATCAGTGGATTTTGTGCGCGCCTCAAAAGAATTTCCATCCAAATTCAGATATGAGCGCGCAATCTTGCACCATTTGTGCAAGTACCCGCGAGATTTTGTAGGAGCGTTCCAAAACCTTCCGCGGCATTTGCAGTACATGTTCACGCACGCATACCAGAGCTACCTTTTCAATTTAACAATCAATGAAAGGATTGAATGCGGAATTGGAATAAGCGCAGTTGAGGGCGATATTTTAGAGAATGGTGTTCCTACGGCGGCACTTCCGGGGTTTGATTCAAAGCTCGCGGATGGCAAGCCCGGAGAAATTGAAAAGGCCGTGCTCGATAAAGAGGGAGTTGCGCTTGTGGATTTTAAGGTGAAGGCTTTTCCAGAACTTAGCTGCAGCGGGGCGCGCAAAAAAATATCCCTCCGGCCTAAAAACCTGAAAATAATCGAAATCAGCAAAGACGAGTTAAATGAGGGGAAACTAAAGCTAAAAATCGCGTTTTCGCTTGAAAAGGGCGCATATGCAACCACAATACTGCGGGAGCTTATGAAATCGCCCTGAAGCGCCTTGGAAGAGGGCGTGATAGCAAAAAAATGAGCATGGCACCCTGAAAATAGGGCTTTTCAGAGGCAAAAATGAATAGAATGGGCATTTAGAGGCCTATAATGAGCTTTTTGCCCTATTGGCAGCCAAGCTCGGATTTGAGGGTGCTTTCGGAAACTAGCGAATCATGCTTTCCGGAATTAAAGAAAAGCGAGGGATATTTTTGTATCCCGTATTTCTGCTTGAGAAGATAGATTACTGGAATTTCAAGATCTCCTGGGAATGCAAATACCCTTACATCGCGGCACTGCGCAGTAACCGAATCCAATATGGCGGCCTGAGAGGCGCACTCCGCACAGTAATACTTGTCCGGGTAAAAATAAACAACCGGCTTTAGGTCAGCTGAGCCGCAGTCCTTGGCAGCGCGCGTGACAAGCAAATACAGCTCAACGTTCTGGAGCAAGAACCTGCGCTTGAGTAGGCCCGTGTCAGGAAAGAGCCTGTTCTTTTCCGCCTGCTCGATTTCAGAGAGGATTTTTGATGCCTGGCTTTTTTGAGAATCTATGTGCGCGAGAATTACAGGGCACACATCATCTCCGGAAAAAACGGATTCATAAAGAAAGAGCTGCTGCGAAGCCTGCAAATCCAGGTCGCGCTCTTCTATTGCGTTTGCAAGGGCGCCTGCGCGCGAATCATCAAGGTAGTTGATTGCAACTAGCCCGATGCCAAGTATCACAATCGTCAGCGCCAAGGCCTTGATGTATTTGCTCACCATGTATAATCACTGCTATTGATTTCCTTAAAAAAGCTTGTGAAGTAGACAAATGAAATGAAAAAGCCGTAAACAAACATATAGAAAATAATTTCGGGCAGTTTCCACACGGAGAGGCGGTCCTTTACGAAATTATGGCTAACATACACAAGGAACGAATAGAGCACTATCGTGAAAAAATAGAAGTAAATGCTTGAGTGCAGGCTAAAGCCTGTTGGAAGGGCGCCAAGGATATTTCCGCCAGCGCCAGCCCATGAAGCGACAAAGCCGAAATAATTGAAAACGTTCTCAAGGTTTGCAGAAACAGTGACTGCAATCAGAAGTATTGCAAGGCCATCAGCGACAAGGGAGAATGGAAAGCTGAACATCCCGAACTCGCCGTACTTTGGGTTAAATACCATTGAGGCGTATTTGCGCGTGTTCACAAACTTTCCCCTGTACCATCTCGTGCGCTGCCGGAACCAGTGAGTGAGATTGTTCGGGACCACAGTGTAAATTACGGATTCGGGCGAGGATGCGATGCGGTAGTGATTGTACTGCAGGCGCATTGCAATCTCCATATCTTCAGTGATATTGGTTACATCAAAATAGCCGATTTTTTTCAGCACATCCTTTCGAAAAACGCTCATGGGGCCGGGGGTCACCATAATCCCATTGATATCAGCAAGAACGCTTTGAAAAAACCCGAAGGAAATGAGATATTCTATTTCCTGTATTTTTTCAACAAAGCCCCGCGGCTTGTAAGAGCGAACAAGCCCTGTTACCGCCCCCACATCCGGCGAATCAAAGCGCGCAACCATTTTCATCAGGGCGCCCTTTTCTGGAAATGTGTCGGAATCTATCGCTGCAATCAATTCGCCTTTTGCGATTTTGATTCCATCATTTAGCCCTTTTGCCTTTCCCTCATTCTTTTTTTTGGCAATTACTTTTATGCCGCTTATTTTTGAGAGGATTTTTTTGGAAGAATCCGAGCTGCCATCATCAATTACAATTATTTCCTTGCGCGAAGGGTACTCCATTTGCCTGATTGAATCTATGCACTTTGCAAGGGTCTTCTCGCCGTTGAAATTCGGGACCACAACGGAAATCGTTGGCCAGCTCTTGGGCACAGGCGCCCTTTTGTGGCGGTATTCGATATATGCAAAAATGAAAACGCAGTTGATGTAAATCAGCACGATGTTGAAGAAAACTATTATCCAGTAAACGGAAAAGACCTTGACAATCAAAAAGAGCCCGGCTATCAGAAGCATGAAGGCGATGATTGTGCGCGGCTTTATACCCATCCAAGAATATGGATTCGGGAAAATTAAAAACAGTAGCCTTTGGAGTATTAGGCGGGAATTGGGCGGATTATAGCAGACCGCTAAAGTTTTTCAGCATTTATGGCGGTCTGCTAGATAGCAAACCATGAAAATTTACCGAATTATTTTCATTGTTTGCTATAATTCAGGCATTATGCATGGAAAATCCGGTGAATCAGACTTTCTGTACCGCGGCATTAACCTTTGAAATTATCTCTTCGGCGTTCCCATAAAGGGCGTTTAGCACGGCAAAAGAAACACCGGAAACGCTTTCATATGTGGACGGGTAAATCCTTACAACGCCTTTCTCGAGCACAACCTTTGGCGAGGAAAGCTTCTCATCGGGGAGTTCAATGAACACCCTTGCGCTTGTTGAATCTGAAATGAGCTGGTTGCACTCTTCAGGACCGAGAGTTTTATAGCCCTTCACATCGCCAAGGTTTGTCTGGCACTCCATGATGTCGCCTTTTTCATCAACAACGCGCACAACAAGGACATTATTCACCCTATTTCCGGCAAGCACGGCATTGAACAGCGTTATGCTGCGGGTCATGTAGCTGTTTTCAGGGCCCTGTTTCACAAGCTGGGGCGAGACAATGAATGAGGGATAAGTTTTCATGCCCGCAAGCATGTCCGATGGCTCGCCTTCGTTTGAAACGAACTCCACCCCATCCTTTACAACCTTGTACTTGTATTCCTGAAAATCATAGTTGATGAAAATATAGCCGGCAACTGCAACTATCAGCACCGCGGAAATGGCGGTCAGGTAGAAATAATGCCCCTTGCTCATGAAAATGAATTCATGTGATAAAAATAAAAACCGGAAGGAATTCGAAGGCGGCGAGATTGGAAAAAAGGCACCCGCAAAAATAGCGCAAATTGGCTTTGGAAAAATTCTGACGAGAAGAAAGAGGTTTTGAGTTTCGAGATTTTTAAAAAAAGAAAAAGAAGTGAAATGGCCTATTGAAGACCATTTCACTTTTCGTTAGTATTTACGCCCATCCGTCTATGTCGTCAATGAGTTCTTTTACTGCCTGCCCTGTCTGTTCTGCCGTGTAGCCGGCGAGGTATATGTTGCCGGTTGCCGCGTCAGTCTCCGCGATTATCGGAGATGAAGGCGAGGTCAGCCTGTCTGACAGTCCCTGTGCGAGGCTGTTGACAATGTGCCCTCCTATGACGATATTGGTTCCCGCAGGAGCGTCCGTGTCCACGTAGACTATCGGATTGCCGACAGACGCCTGTGCCATGTAGGTGCTTGGATTCGCAACACATGTCCCTGCAGCAGCTGAGCCGCTACAAGATCCGCCGTTGACTGCTTCAAGGGTGACTTTGGTGCCACCGCTGGTTGTGCCGGATTCGCTTACCTTTAAGGTCAGCTTTTCTCCGCCCTCAACACTCCTCGATACTTCTGTACCGTAGACAATGAGGTCTATTTTTTCCGCAGTCTGCGGAGCGCTTACCCTTACGCCGGCATCGCTGTCAAGGAGCCATGCTTTGGTTCCCGCATCCGTATACCCAGCCTTTAGATAGTCGCTCTGTGTTCCTGATATCAGGTTCCAATTTGGCGATCCCCTAAATCTTGCATCGTAGGCGTATCCGGCAAGGTTAGTTGTCCCGCCGAATGGGCCTATTATGCCTCCATCAGAGGTGTCTATGTACACGTTGAAGTCGCCGTTGCTCACTGCATCGTTCACTATTGACTCTGCAACGAAGTAGGCGTTGCTGCTTGTGTACACTCCCGCAGCGGTTGTTGACGAAGTCGAATTGTAGTCCGACTCTTTAGGCACGAAGTGTGCATACTGCCATGTAGTGCCGTTCTTTATTATCTGACCTCCAGTCAGGACTCCGGCAGTGGCATTAACAGCGCCTTCACCATTGGCAAAGCCCGCGTTCATGTCGCCTGCTTCTGTGTATGTGCCGTCGTCAGCTGGCACGTTGGTTCCAAGGAACCAGACTTCGTGGCTGTTCTGTATCTTGTTGCTTGCGCCGACACCGAATTTGTCTGCATCGAGCAGCAGGTATAGCTTGTGTGCCCCGGTTGCGTATTTGGCCGCGTAATAGATTGGCCTTGTCGTGTCGGTCGAATTCTGGACAGGTATGGTCACAGGATTGCTTCCGGCAGCGCCGTCAAATGCGTTTCCGTCGAACGTTGAATCATTCGTCAGAGCCAACAGCCCGTAGGTGTCATCTGTTGTGTCACCAGACGTGTTGTACAATGGCGTGTTTGTGGACGCAATGTCGGTTGTGTTCGCAATGAACTTCACCACAGTGTCTACCACTACACCCATTCTGGTTCCGGCTGTAATGTTGTTGTCCGTGATTTTATATGTGACTCCGTCGATTGCGAAGGTATCACCTATATGCAGATTGGCATCAGTTGTGGCCCATCCAGCAGACCTTGTAGTGGTCACTCCGCTGCCTGCCGTTCCAATTACGCCAATTCCCCCGACAGTAAGTAGGACGTTTACATCCTCAACTGGGGTTGGATCGGAAATTGTCCACAGCCTTCCATTGACATAGTCCCCTGTGTTTATTGTCAGGTTGTAGTCGTATGTAGTGTCCTTTCCGCCTGTTCCTGTTGCGTACCTCAAGCTGTAGACAATGTCCTTGCCTTCAAAGCTGAAGGTTGCACCGCTGTTCGTGTCGTTCAATTTCATGTAGAACGGAACGCTTCTTATGACATCGTTGTCTGCCCTGAATGAGATTCCGCCGTTGGTCGTGCTCAGGATATTTGTTCCTGTTGAGTCAAGGTTATGGACCGTGGTATTGTTCTTTCCGAAGTTTATTACAGTCCTCTCTTCCTTGTTCTCAAAGCCTGAGAACTCAACCTTTGCGTAGCCCTTTCCCAATGTGCCGTCAGGCAAGCCCTGGAGGAACTCAGCTTGTGAGCTGGATTTTCCCGTCAAAGACTGGTCTGTTTTTGTAGGATAGATAGGGCCTAAATCAAATGATCCGCCTGATGGCGAAACCCAGATTTCCGCGCTATTCCTTACTTCTATGGAGTAGAGCGAATTCGCATCGCCAGAACCTGTAGTCAGGTAGACTGTGTAAGGCTTTGTTCCGCTTGTATCCGTTGAATCGTATGGGTATTTCTTGCCATCATACAGTTCGATTGTGTCAGTTCCTTTCGTGACTTCGACATAGCCAACGCCTGTTGTTGAACCAACCGCTACTGTATCAACGAAGAGGTTGCTCTGCAAAGCCTCGTCGCCATCGCTGTCCTTAAATGAGGTCCTTAGATTGCTTCCTGCAGCGACAGTCTGCGTGTCAATCAGGTTGCCTTCAGCATCGTACAGTTCAAAAGTTACCGAGTAACTTCCTGCTGCCGGTCCTGACTGGGTTATCTGAACGACCTTTATGCTGACATCTTCGCCTTCAAATAGATTGTCCCCAACAAGGCCTTCAATTGTTTCTCCCTCGTTGTAGGATTCCTTTGCCGAAGATTTCACGAGCTTTATGTTCTTTGTGCCCGTAAGGGTTGCCGTGTTCAGCTCATACTCTTCTCCGAAGAAAAACAACTTTATGTTGTCGTCTGAGCCGTCCGTAAATGAAGTGCTTCCCAGGTCCACACCGGTTGTTGAAGAGCCGATTGTGACTTTATAGCTAAAGTCCCCTGAGTCGATTGTTGCCACTAGGTCTTTGTATTCACTGCCTGTACGGAACCTTGCATCAGCGTCCACACCAATAAGTTCTTTCACTGTCAATGATGTGTTCTGGTTTGACTGGTCTCCGTTATTGACTTTTTCGTTTACTATCTCATCCACTAGATGAGGCAGCTGTGCATCAGTAAGCGAGTTTGCATCAGAACTGTCCATAGCAGTCAATACTTCTGTATCGCCGCCAGCACTGCCTGAATTGAGGTTTACATTATACCTCTTCGAGCCCGCGCCGAAGGTTACTGTTCCGCCAACTGTTACATCGATTGTCAGGTCAGATACGTCAAGTTCTGCGCTTCCCGCACCTGCATCGCCTGAAACAGCGACTGTCTGTGTGGTTGCGGCCTTTTCAGCTATTTTTGCCGCGAGGTTACCCGCCCAAATGGCGTCTGAAACCTGTGCCTCTGAGCCAACTACTATGTTGACATTGGGCGAACCGTTGCTACTGTATATATCATCTTTTGTGATGCTGGTTGCTGAAACCAAAGGTAGCGCTGCTGTTCCTAGCAAAGCCGCTCCTGTGGCTATCGCAGCCAACTTCTTTACGTTGAATCCTTTCATGTTTGCTTCACCTCACAAATCTCATCAAAAGGTCTGTCTACTCTTGGGCGACCTTGTCCCTTTCGGGACGAGGCCTCGTTCCTCACGGAACAAGGTGCTGGAAGCATAGCCCTTTTGTAGGCTCTTATATTGAATTCCTCACTTTATTTAAATACGTTTCGGTTTAGGAAACCGATTAGGGGTTTTTTTGGCAAAAAGAGCCCAAAATTTAAGGCTTTAAGGGAAGT
>DATDXA010000063.1:0-35044 GCA_035289485.1 archaeon
TGCTAGGCAGGTTCGCGAAGCGGCAATTGTTGGCGCGGACATTGCAACAATGCCATTTGGCGTGTTCAAAGAGCTTATGGGGCACAGGCTCACGCGCGAGGGAATGAAAAAGTTCACGGAAGATACGCCGGAAGAATTCAGAAAGCTGGTTTAGATTTTTGATTAATATTTTGCTAGAGGTGTTGCGGATAAGAATTGGTTTCATCGGACTTGGAAAAATGGGCTCGCGCATGGCGCAGCACCTTCTTGAGAAGGGCCATGAGGTAGTTTTGTACGCACGCCACCCTGATGCAATGAAAGGGCTTGTTGAAAAGGGAGCGATTTGCACAAACAGCTACGCCGAATTTGCGCTCCAACTTCAGGGGCAGAAAATAATACTGCTTATGGTAACGCACGGTAAGCCGGTTGATGAAGTGCTGCAGGGGCTTTCACACTACTTTCTGAGCGGAGATATAGTAATCGATGGCGGGAATTCATTTTACAAGGATTCAATGGTGCGGGCAAAGCTGCTTGCAAAGAAAGGGGTTTACTTTTTGGACGCGGGGACTTCAGGCGGCCTTGATGGCGCGCGCAACGGCGCTTCAATAATGATTGGCGGCGATGAGAAGGCCTACCGGATTGCAGAGCCTGTTTTCAAGGCGCTCGCAGTTGAGGACGGATATTCATACCTCGGGCCATCTGGCGCCGGGCATTTTGTGAAAATGGTGCACAATGGAGTTGAGTACTCGCTTTTGCAGGCATATGGTGAAGGGTATGCACTTCTTGCAAAATCAAAATTCAAGCTTGATTTGCAAAAAGTCACAAAGGTTTACAGGCACGGCTCTGTGATTCGAAGCTGGCTTGTTGATTTACTTGCGCGCTCGCTTGAAATGGATCCGAAGCTTTCAAAAATTTCAGGAAAAGTTGGCGGAGGAGATACCGGAAAGTGGACGCTTGCAAGCGCGAAAGAGCATAAAATCAAGATGCCGATTCTAAATGAAGCCATGAAGGCGCGCAAGCGCTCGCTCAAAAAAGGGGATTTTTCAACCAAGGTGGTTGCCGCGCTGCGCTACCAATTTGGCGGGCACGAAGAGCCAAAGAAGTGAACAAGATATGCCAAGAAAAATGCGCCCGGAAAATGTGCGGATTTTTCATGCATTGGTAAAACATTATACTAAACACCCACACATTAAGCATGATACAACCGCACTTCATAAACAGCATGCGCCTGGGGAAAACCTTGCGATATTTGAAAGAAGAACTGCGTTTACGGTAAATGCCGCAAGAAAAAAAGCTGCCCAAAATTTGGAACGTTTATGGGAAACCACTCCAGAATTACACGGTTCTACCTCCAAAGCAGATTTTGCAAGAGTCTATCCCGCAATTGAGCAATTTGGCCCTCCGAATCCAAGAACAGCTTTAACAACTCCTGGCGGAAAAAAATATCTGCCCTATGTCCCGAGGGGCAAGGGAATTTATTACAGAAATGGCGTGGTAACTGCAGTTTTGGAATTCATGATTGATCACCCTGGTGAGAGGCTGGTAACCGCTAACTTTGCGAGGCTGGCTAATGTTGATCCCGGCGACAGAAAACAAATGCAAAATTTGCATAGCGCCATAGACATACTGGCGCGGCGCATTATGGAAGCAAGGCCAAATCTTGCAGTAGTCAGAAAAAGAGGCGGTTCACATTTCAATGGGAAAAGGCGCAGAAATAGGCTGCACTGAATGTTTTAAGTAACTTAAACTACTCATTATAGAAATGCTCAAAACATTTCACTGCAAAGATTTCAATGAAATGAGTGAAAAGGCCGCGGATTTGGTTTTGCAGGAAATTCTTGGCGCAAAAAAACAGGTTGCAATGGCAATTTCTGGCGGGAATTCGGTTACCGGGCTTCTTAAAGTGCTTGCTGAGAAGAAAACAGGACTGCAGGGAGTGAACGCATTCATGGCAGATGAGCGCCTTGTGAGCGCAACGGATCCGGAAAGCAATTACAGGCAGGCAAATGAGCTGCTTTTTTCAAAAGTTCCTGGAATTCACGGATTTCCCTTTGATATGAAAGAAGGAATCGATGATTACAACCGCAAATTCCTGATTGTAACCAAAGGCAAATTCGATATGCTGGTGCTTGGAGTAGGAGAGGACGGGCACATTGCTTCGCTTTTTCCGAACAATCCCGCCCTCAAGAGCGGCGAGGACGGATACATTCCGGTGCACGATTCCCCAAAGCCTCCGAATAAGAGAATCACGCTCTCGCATGAAGCTATTTTGAATGCAGGCTCGGTGATTTTGCTCTTTGCTTCGGATTCAAAGAGGGAAGCATATGGAAAATTTGTTGATGCGGCTGTGCGCGAAGCGGACTGCCCCGCAAAAATAGCCTTAAAAGCGAAACGAACTTTTGTCTTTACAGTATTTGGTGAATTGGATGCAAAATAATTTCTCATTTATCATACTTGGAGCGACTGGGGATCTGGCGCAGAAAAAACTTTTCCCGGCGCTGCACGGGCTTCTCAAAATGAAGCGCCTTGGGGATGACTTTTTCGTTGTGGGCGCCGGAAGAAAAGATTACGCACGTGAAGCATTTGTTGAAGAAGTCAAAAAAAACATTCCAAAAATAAATGAGGAGGCTTGGGGAAAGCTCTCAGAGCGCATTTACTATTTTCAGCTTGATTTCGACCAGCCGGACAGCCAGTTTGTAAAACTTGGAGAATTTATTGCGCAGGCTGAAGAGAAGCACAACACAAAAGGCAACAGGCTTTTTTACCTTGCCACATTGCCATCCCATTTCAAGGGAATTGCAGATAACATCAAGAAAAACGGCCTTGCAGAAACCAAGGAAGGCTGGTGCCGCGTTGTTTTTGAAAAGCCATTTGGCTCGGACCAGAAAAGCGCGCGCGAACTTAACAATACCCTGACAAAGGTCTTTGATGAGAAGCAAATTTACAGAATTGACCACTACCTTGGAAAGGAACTGGTGCAGAGCATAGGGATTTTGCGCGCGGGAAACAGGATTTTTTCCCCCATTTGGAACAAGGAAAATATCGACCACGTGCAGATTAACCTTATAGAAAATTTCGGGGTTGGCACGCGCGGGAATTTTTATGATACGCAAGGGGCGCTTAAAGATGTCGGGCAAAACCATCTTTTGCAGCTTCTTTGCCTCACCGCAATGGAAATTCCCACGCGCTTTGATGAGAAATGCATCAGAAATGAAAAGGTGAAAATTCTAAAGAAAGCGAAAATATCCAAAGATGATGTTGTATTGGGGCAGTATGAGGGGTATTTGGATGAGGTAGGCGTGAAGAAAGGCTCGCAAACCGAAACCTACTTTGCAATGAAGCTTTTGATAAACAACAGGCGCTGGAAAGGCGTTCCGTTCTATTTGCGCTCCGGAAAGAACCTTGACAAGAAATTTGCTTCCATTTACATAAGGTTTAAGGAGCCAAATTACACGGTGTTTGAAAACCAGCAGCTCAACCCGAACTATTTAGTGATTCAGATTCAGCCAGATGACGGGATGCTTGTGCAGCTAAACGGGAAAGTGCCGGGAGAGAAGATGAAGATTCAGCCAGTGAAGATGACTTTCTGCCACGAGTGCGCATTCGGGCCCAATACTCCGCAGGCATATGAAACGCTTTTGCATGAGGCGATTGCAGGGGACCAGAGCGCATTCATCCGCGCAGATGAAGTGGAATATTCATGGAAAGTGTTTGACAAAATCACAAAGAAGAAGCCCGCGGTGCGCAAATATGCAAAAGGTTCTTCCGGCCCTAAAGAGGCCGAGGAAATGATTCAGAAGAACGGGCGCGAGTGGTTCAACCGCGTTGAGAACGTGGTGCAGGGGCTGTGAGGATGAAACCGGTAAGCATCTATAGAACTAGACTGCTTAAATTGACTGGGCAGTATCAAAGAAAACACCCCGATTTTAAAGATAAAATCCCTGTCCCAGGAAGAATTGCGCTTGCAAAAAGAGTTGAATATGCAAAAAAAGCAACAAGGATTTTTCTTAATGATAGATATTTGCATCAAATGTTATTCAGTTCTAAATTAGAGCAGTATGAAGGTACTAAAAGAATTGCCAGGTTTGTAATGAAACGATGCGCAGGAAACAAGCAAAAAGCTCGCGAATATGTCGAGTCACTTATAACTCAGTTGAATAATAGCGGGTTTACTGAAGAAGAAATAAAAAGCCTTTCCGCTTTACAAGGCATCAGTGAAGAAAAAATCGAGGAATTTGAAGGCGAAACAAAACACATGTCAGGGGCAGCTATGATGCTTGCGTTAAGCAGATTAGAAAGAGTCAGGCATGTTCTAAACAAGCAAGGTAAAATTTGAAAACCCCGTCATTCTATTCCCTAGCACAATTAGAAAAATTACTTTGACCCGGAGTGGTACTTTACAAATGCCCTTGCGGATTTTATGAATTCCGGGTCCTTTCGGGCTTGCGCCATATCATTCACTACTTTTTTAAGCCTGGCAATATTTTTCCTCGAACGGCCTTCCTTCTCAACAGTTTGCTGATACATCAAAAAACACTTCAATAATACCTGGATGCTGAAATATATAAAAGTAACTTCTTTGGCTCCATTAATCATATCCGCTTAAGGAATTCAATCGCAAGCCGCAGCCCAAACCCAGTTCCATCCTTTGGCATGTAATCTTTTGGTTCGCAAATCATTGCAGTGCCCGCAACATCCAAATGTATGAATGGCACAGGGTCAGTGAATTTTGAGAGGAACGCGCCCCCGAAAATCGCGCCGTTGTTCCCGCTTTTTCCAAGAGAGCGGAAATCAGAGCGCTCGCCTGTGACCTCATCCAAATATTCTTCCCACATTGGCATCTCCCAAACGCGCTCGTAAGTAGTTTGCCCCGCATCAAACATCTTTTCCCCGAACTCTTTCGAAGTTGACATCATCCCTGCCGCGTGCTCGCCAAGCGCGCGAACAATTGCGCCCGTAAGAGTTGAAAATTCAACAATCACTTTAGGAGTGTACTTCTTTGCGCCGTATGCAAGGGCGTCTGCAAGAATGAGGCGGCCTTCCGCATCGGTGTTTAGGTTCTCAACGGTTTTTCCGGAGTAGGATTTGATTATGTCCCCCGGCCTGTAAGCGCTTGTATCCACAAGGTTCTCAACGCACACCATAATCCCAACAATGTTTTTCTTAAGCTTTAGTTCCGCTGCGGTTTTCATTATTCCAAGAACAGTTGCGGCTCCGGCCATATCCATGCGCATTCCGAGCATGTAATCGCCGGTTTTAATATTGAGGCCGCCCGTATCAAAGCACACGCCTTTTCCAACGAAAAGAACCTTCTCCTTTGAGGAAGGGTTGCCATGGTATTCAATTGCAATGAGCCGCGGAGCCGCTGAACCTGCCTTTCCGACATTGAGAATTAGGTTCATTCCGAGTTTTTTTAGCTCGCGCTCGTGCAAAACATCTATCTTGAGCCTTGCCTTGCGTGAAATCCCTTTTGCAACCCTTTCAAGAAACTCAGGGGTAACAACATCGCTATTGTCCGAAACCAGGTCCCGCACAATGAAAACATTCCTGCAGGCAACCGCCGCGGCGTGGATGAATTCTGAAAACTTCTTTGCGTATGGAGGGAAAGTGAACTTCTTCACTCTCATCGGCCTTTCGGCTTCCTGCTTGTACTTATCAAATGAATAATTTGCAAGGTAGCCGCCCTCAAGAAGCGCAACGCAGTGCTCTGCGGAAAGGCCCTGAACGGAGAAATGAACCTCTGGGATTTTGTAAAATGAAGCGGCTTTGCACGCCCTTGCGGCGGCGCGCCTGTAATACTCAAGCTGGATTTTATCCCGCTCCCCAAGGCTTATTACAAATGCCTTTTTGTCAGGAAGAAAAATCGAATCGAATTTTTTTCCGGTAAAAGAATTCGGGATTTCTGAAAAAAGCTTCTTGTCGCCTTGGTATACAAGATGAACTAAAAGGCTGCCTTTTGTGTCTTCTGAAAAATCGTATTCTGCGTGCATGATATAAAAAGAAAATCAAAGGATTTTTAATGGATTCCACGGCCAAAAATCCTCTAATGCCTCCTTTTAGCATCCAGCACACAAACGGCGCAGCAAGGGCAGGCACGCTTGCAACTGCGCACGGCAAAATAAAGACCCCATTTCTGATGCCTGTTGCAACCAAGGGTTCGGTCAAGCTCCTCTCGCACGAAGAGGTTGAAGACACAGGCACGCAGTGCATGATTGCGAACGCATTCATACTTTCAATGAAGCCAGGCACCGAAGTCATTGAAAAGCTAGGGGGATTGCACAAATTCATGCACTGGGACGGAGGTCTTTTCACGGATTCAGGAGGTTTTCAGGTTCTTAGCAAGGAATTCTGCCTTGCGCTAACTGAAAAGGGCGTGAAGTTTCGCAACCCGTTCACTGGAAAGTCCATGATTTATACTCCGGAAATGGCAATGGAAATACAAAACACGCTTGGAAGCGATGTTGCAATGTGCCTTGATGATGTTCCGAATGCCGGCGAGCCGCTTGAGAGGATAAAAGAGGCGGTGAGGCGTACGGGGGAGTGGGCGGCGCGCTGCAAGCAGGCTCACGCAAACAAAAAGCAGCTGCTCTTTGGGATTGCGCAGGGCGGCACGCACGAAAAACTGCGAGAGCAGAGTACGAAGCAAATTATCGGGCTTGGGTTTGATGGTGTTGCACTCGGAGGCCTTTGCATTGGCGAGACAAAAAACAAAATGTATGATGCAATCAAATCCTCAATCAGGCTGATTCCGCAGGAAACTCCTAGGTATTTGATGGGTGTTGGCTCTATTGAGGAGCTTGAGGGCGCAATTGCAATGGGTGTCGATTGCTTTGATTCGCGCTTTCCAACAATCACTGCAAGGCACGGGCGAGCGTTCAGTACAAAAGGAAACATCAACATTGATTCAGCGGTTCACAAAGAGGATTCGGCGCCGCTTGATGCGGAGTGCAAATGCTTTGTTTGCAAAAAGCACTCGCGCGCATACATCCACCATTTGTTCCGCACAAAAGAGGAGAATGCCGGCAAGTATTTGAGCTTTCATAATTTGTTTTTTGTGCAGCAGAGAATGGCGCAGATAAGGAAGCGCATTTCTGAAGGAAATTTTTTAAAAAAATAACACTACAAATATCTTACTTTTGATTTCCTTGCTGTGATGAGAACAAATGGCTGATTTTTAGTATCAAACTGCTCATATCTATTAAGAAGCAGCAAACCATCATGCGTTTCAAGGTTTTGTTCTGCCCTTTCTTTTAGTTTTACTTCTTTCAAGTAATCAAAAAGTTCTCTTCTAAAACTCTCTGAAGCTTGCGAACCATCACTCTGCTTAAGTTCATCTCGCCTATGCATAAATTCATCCAAAGTTTTAGCATTTTTTTCAGCCTGCGGGGTGCCGAGCCTTTTCACTTCCGCAGAAGCCATTGCTTTGGTTGTAACACCAAAGCCGTGCTGTGCAAGCTCTATTGAAATAAGTTTTCCATAGCCTTCTTCCTCTACCGTTTTGAATGTGGCTCCGGGCCTGAGTGTTCGCAATATTTGTTGGTATAATTCAACTCTTTGAGGGCGCGGAACATGCTGCAATAGGAAATGCGCATAGATATGGTCGAAACTATTTGGTTTTTCTGCCCGCAAAATATGCTGTGCCTCTAGCCCTGTTGCAATTTTCAAATTTGGAGGTATTTCAAAATGGCCTTGGCCATGCAAATATTCGCCGAGTGCACTTTTATTATGCACACGTAAATCGTTGGCAAAAAAGTTAACATCAGGATGCCTAAGCGCTAGGTCAACGGCCTTTTTCAAAATAGGCCCTTCGCCTAACCCTGCAACCCGCTTGATTTGCCTTGGCATGCTATTGACATACCTTTCTGAGTTTATAATTTTTGCACTTTGCAAATATAATTAGATATATCGCCCCCGCTGGGATTCGAACCCAGGTCTCAAGCTCATTCCCAACCTTTTTCTTTTTCTTGGAAGAAAAAGAAAAACGTTGACGAAAAAGGAAAAAGAACAATTCCCGTTCCTTTTTCAACACTTTTCTTTTTCCCCAGGGTTTTTCTTTTCGTGTCAACGAAAAGAAAAAGGCTGGCCGGAAGCTCGCATACTATCCAGGCTATACTACGGGGGCATTACTAGATTGGCTTCGGAAAGCATTTAATCCTTCCAATTATACGGCTAAAATGCCCTTTGCATGCGCAGGGAAATGTTTTAAATATCCCGCAGGACTTATTTGTAACATGGAAAGGGACAGGATAATTGCGGTGGTTCTGATTGTTGGTTTCGTTTTCCTTGTTGCGGCACTCTTAGGGGTAGTTGCAATTACCGGATTCATACTAGTGTTTACAGCCCCGCAGGATTCATCTCCAGCACCTTTGGATGCTGCGCCCCTTATTGAAACGGGCGATACGGATGCGGGGACAGGCAGCGGTACACCCGCGGGAAATGATGATGCGCCGGCAACTGATGAAAATCCGCCAGCAGAGCCCGCGGCGCCTGTTTGCGGCAACAACAAAAAGGAAAGCGGGGAGCAGTGCGAAACTGATTCACAATGCTCCGCCACCCAAACATGCAACAGCACCTGCCAGTGCGTAAATAAGCCGGTTGAAAAGGCCGCACTCAGGAACATTACAATTACAAAGCTCAATTTCTGGTGCGCTCCGGATTTCAACGGCAAGAAAGGGCTTGCAATTAAGTTCATTGAATTCAAGAATTCAGGAGCAGCCTTTACGCATGATGGGACAATCAGGATAACTGCGGTAACAGGAGAAACCACAGATTCTGTTCAGACCAATGCGGCCTTCAAGTTCAATATCCCATCTGGCAAGACACTTGGGCTTTACCAAAAGGACATACTAAGGGCTGATGCGCCGTACATATTCCTTGGCAGCACTCCGGACAAGACCAAAATTACGATTGACATCTCAGAAACAGAATACATTGAGTATGAATACACCCTCAAGGGCAATGACTTCGGCTCTGTCGGATGCTTGTAAAGCAAATAGCTAACAAATAGGCGGATAATTTTCAAGATTGCTAAAGCCTACTTCTCTTCAAGGACTTTTTTGTATATCAATGCGCCGAGCAATGCACCCACAATTGGGCCGACAATGTAAATCCACAGCTGCCAGAGCGCTTCACTTGGCGCGAAGAGCTCTGAGATAAATGCAGGCCCTATTGAGCGCGCGGGGTTTAGTGAGGCTCCGGAGAATGGAATCGCAAAGAGATGCGCGGCAAGAAGGTAGAACCCTATTGCAAGCGGCGCATGGCTTGCATCGCTTTTCTTTGCAGTCACACTAAGAATAACTATAATGAAGAGCGCGGTTGCAATTATTTCCATTAGCACAGCGCCTATTGTTCCAAACGAGCCCGCCGTGGTCGGCCCAAGGCCGGCGGAGGGCGCTATTATCCAGAGCAGGGCGCTTGCAAGCACTGCGCCAAGGATTTGTGCAATGATGTAGGGAATTGATTTAGCTTTTGGGAATTTGCCAAGCCAAGTGAGCGCAATTGTTACCGCGGGGTTGAAGTGCCCGCCTGAAACAGCGCCGAATGAATAAATGAGCACGGCAAGCGTGAGGCCCGCTGTGAGCGCAACCGGTAGAAGGTTGAATGCGCCAAAGCCTCCTGTGAGCTGCACTGAGCCTACAATAGAAGCCGTTATTGCGAAAACAAGAATGAATGTCCCGATGAATTCGGCGTAGATTTCCCTTGAATCCTTCAACTTAAGCATCTCCAAAAGCCATGCAATTGAGCAATTAGGTGGAGAAGTGGTATTTATACCTTGTTTTTGGGAAATTTTTAGAATGCAGCGCTCGCTTTCACTTGTACAGCATCCCATAATACATATTCTCAACAATGCCCCAGTAAGCGACCCTCTCGCCTGTTTTCTTGTCAATTGGCATCTTCTCGCTCACAACATATTCCGGGGGGAATGCATAGTACGCAACCCTTCCCCCAAAGCCGCTTGAAACTATGAGCGGGAGCGTTCTGCCAAATCCCTGCCGCTCGGTTTTTAGCCAGAAATTCTCTGAGGAGGGGGTGCCGATTAGATTCTCGCCATAATCTAGGTATGCAAGGGCGGATTGGTATGCGCTGTCATTTTGCTTTACTATTGAAAAGTTCCCATAAAATGGGAGCGCTTGTGAAATGCCGTTCACCAGTTCCTTATCCGTGCCGGAAATATCAAGGTGCCCAACTAGGCTTCCGTCACCCGAGCATTTCACAGTATCGCAGTAATCCGCGAGGTAATCAACACCGAGCAAGTAGTCAAATGAGAGCTGCTTGTTTCCAACCTTTCTCGCCCACGGGCCAATGTAATCTGGCGAGCCGCCGGATTTTCTCTCCGAGTATTTGAGGAAATAATTGAGATCGCTTTCAGTATCAGGTGCAACAGTGCCGGCATCGCCAATCCATACGAGCTTTCCGCCGCGGTTGACATAATCCTCAAACATTTTCAGGTCCTCAATGCCCATGACACGCGCTCTTTCAACTATCACAATCTGGCTTTCCATTAAAACTGGCAGGGACACGACCTGCATATCCTTAAGGGCAACCCTTGCACTGAAGTGCGGGGATTTGAGCACGTCATAGAGATGCTCAGGGTTGCCCATTCCTGATTCACCGTGCACAATAAGGACTTTTGGCTTTCCTCCCGCGACAAGCGAGTAGTAAACATCACAAACCACAGGATGGACAGAATTGCACGGCACCGCCCTAAAATAAATCAGAACGCCAAGCAGTGCGAGAAGCAACACAACAAGTATGCCAATTTGAAGCAAATAATTCTCTTTTCTTGCAGGCACTGCTGCAGCCGGTTCTGGATATGCCATTGGACTAAGATTAAATTTGAACACCTAAATAAGGGTTTCTGTTAACAAAATGCGGCGCACGCAAGAGCAATGCGGGTTTTTTGGCATGCCGCCCTAATTATTTGGCGAAGCATGCATTGAGATTCAAGGAGGAATTGGAAATCTTCTCGCGCAGGCTTTTGAGGAACTTCTCCTCGTTCCACCATATGCCAATTGCCTCGGCTGAAACTGAGCTTCCGGATAAGGCGATGCATGTGGCGCTTGTATCTATTGCCTCGATTGCCTTTGCAATCGTATTCATTGCATTCGCGGGCCTTGAAAGCGCGAGCGCTGGCGAGGAGGAAATCACTTTGGAAAATCCCGTTACGCTACCATCATCCGAAAGCTGCCCGACATATATTGCGCCCTGGTTTTGGCAGGCGTTTTGTATCTGATAAACCGTGCTGCCTGCTGGAACATAATAAATTGATTCGTAGTAAATGTTCGCATCCACCGCGGCGCTGTTCGAAATCCCATAAATCGCAGTCTCGGGGATCCCGGATTTTACCGCGCACCATGTGCCCGAAGACGGCTTTTTGTAATCTGTCGGCAATGGAGCTGGAAGCGCCTTTCCATTTGCCGGCGGGTCAAGGCACTGTACGCCGCCTGTTTTTCCCTTATGGCCTATTTCTGTCACTCTTGCCGAATAGGTCCCGAAATTTATTCCGCCTATGCCCTGCTTTAGAAGCTCGTACGATACAACATTCGAAGACCCGTTGCCCTGCCCTTCAAATACAACAGGCACGGGGTTTGCTGCATAGAACTTCAAAGTGTACCTATTAGTTGTTCCTGAATCCTTTGAAATGCTAAGGAGCTGGCCAGCACTATTTACGGTCGTGTCAATGAAATCGTCATGAACCTGCACATTTACAAACGCAACAGGCCTTGATGCGGCTGATGCTGCCGCAGTCCACACGGTTGCATCGGCTTCGCCGGTAACTTCGGCCCATTTCACATTCCTGCCGGCAAAGCCGACTCCGTAGCCATCACGGTGCATGCTCTCTCCGGATAGCCCGAGCTGGCCGTCTATTGGCAGATCATAAAGCACATTCGGCTGCAGGATGCTGATTTTTCTGAAATCCACAGTAATGGTTGCTTGCGGCTCATTTTGGAAATCAAAAAACATGAAATCTGCCCCTGTTGGGAAATCAATGCTGAGCGTGACCTCATAAACGCCGGCTTCGTGAATTCCCTTTGCGGCATCAGGGTTCCCATTAGATTCAATCTTGAAGCGTGCGGGGTTTTCAAAGTACTTTCCCCATTTGGAATAATTCAGCCCATCGGCAAAGAACCTGCTGGCGGCATATGAATCAAAGTCCGCCCTGAAATCGTCCGAAAAGCCATCGCGCAGCATATATGCCCTGAAGTTCTGGAGCTTGAGATTTGCTTGGTCCTGCTTTCCTGCTTTCGCGAGCTGGTCCGCCGCATCGAGCCTTTTTAGGAGCGCGGTCATGAACTGCGCCGAATCGCACACCGAGTAATCCGCATTTCCAAAGTCGCATTCATTGTCAGATATTGCAGATGCGCGCCAGTCATATTTCACGTGCGGCTTTGCAATCTCGCCCGTAAGGCCTGAAGAGTCGCCCTGCAGGTCGCGGCACATGCCAACAGCACCGCCCTTGACCCCGAAAATGTACTTTTCAGTGTCAACCCAGAGCAGGTTCACGTCAAGATGCGGATAATTGGATCCCGGAGCTGATTCCAAATAATCGGTGCGCGCGAAAACCTCTGCCTTGCCATCAACAGCGGATTTTACGACAAAAAGGCTTGTGCTATCATTGAAAATTTCGGTGAGTGGCCCGGCAGCTGACCTTGAATTCGGGGCGCTGCCAACAGTTGCATTTATGAGCGCGAACACAGGCTCGCCCGCTCCTGCCACAGAGGGCGCCTGCATGGAATATGCGCCGAGCTTTTTTGTCCTGTCGAAAACATTGACAGTGGCATTCTGCACAGAAGTTGAAGAGCCCGCCACAACAGACTGCGAGCCAAGGCTCACTGCACCGCCTTCCGTTACAATGCTCTCACCTGGAATAGTGTTCGCTGCGGGGTCGAATGAAGTGCCAAGCTTTGCAAAGTCTCTGCCCGCAACGCTTCCGACATTTCCTGTGACCACAAGAGTATAGGGCCCGCCCTTTTGCGCAGTGAAGCTGAAAAGCGCCCCATCAAGGTCATTTTCAGCAAGGTCAGCTGGGTCAGAACAGCTTGCAACCGCAAAAGAATCCGCGCTGTCCGGCTCCTCGCCAACCTCTAAGGGAATATCCGGAGTTTCGCCAATCACCTGCGCGCCGGTCCCGCTCGCGCCATCAAATACAACTGCAGATATGCTTGTGCCACCAAAGAGAGGGTTTCCTGCCCCATCGGCGCAAACCTGCAGGTAATATTTTGTGTTTGGAATCGCATTGAACTGCACCATCTTCGTGAAAGGGGAAAGCGCAATCGCCTGCACCTGATAGCTCACTGCCTGGTCCACGGGCTTCTTGCCTGTTGCCGTGTCTATTTCATCGCCGTCCAGCTTGGTTTTGTATTTCACGTTGATTGAAAGCTTCTGCTCATATGGCGAAACAGGTGGCGCGTACGCCGAAAACTTTTCCTGGATTACATTTGTCCCGTGAGGCGGAATTATTAGTGGCGACTGGGGCGTTGCTGTAAAGTAGGGGAAGCTGCAGCTCTCAAGCAGCACATCTCCAGTCCTCTGGCAGTTGATGTCATCAACTGATGTGATGTATAGCGGTGTTTGCCCGGGATTTTTTAAAACCCATGCAAGCGTGTTTTCCACAGGCTCTGTTCCATAAACGCTTCTTTTTACCCCGATTGAGTTCAGGTTTGGCGGAATGATTTCGAGCTGCCCGCCCAGAACAATCACGTCGAATTCCCTGAAGGTTGCCCACTCGCTTGCATTTATGGTTGTTGCATATTCAATGCGCAGATGGTATGTTCCGGGGAGCGTGAACTTGAAATCAGGGAGCCTGTCTTCAGTTCCGTGCACGATTTGGCATATTCCCGAATTCTGGCACACAATTGTGTTTGGAAGAACCTGGGCATTTGTCCGAAGTGGCGCTGGGCCAGTAACGGAGCTGCCATCAGCCTGATTGACATCCACAAGCCTCACAACGGCATTGTCAGTGACAAGCTTGCTGCTCCCTATGCGCTTTCTTCTCACCTTATTGATGTCCTCAACCGAAAGCACTGTGTCTGGCATTACAAGGTAGGTTGTTTTAGAATAGCCCTGCCCCAAAGCAGCATTTGGGGAAAAACTCATATTCATGTCAATTGTTGGGATGAATTCGGGATTGGAGGGAGTTGGCTTGCCTATCTTTGGCCCTGTAGGAGGCTGGAAATACCAGCACGAGCCGCCGCAGGTGTATGCAGCTGCCACTCCGACAGCTGACAAAAGGAGAAGCGAGGCAAACACGAGCGCAGCAAGGATTTTTTTAGACGGCATCGTTATCACCCGAAACAAATTTCATTCCAAAAACCATAAGCGCAACAATCACAAGAAGGCCGGCAATCACAACAGCGCCCTTGAGCCCCTGCGAGAAATCATTTGGGTTAGGGATATTTTCCGCAACAAGCACCGGAAGCGCATTTGGCTCGCATGCTCCCTCGCAGCACACCTGCAAATTAGAGCCTGGGAGCAATTTCCCGCTGCAGGACTCCTGCAAAGAGCAAATTGCGCCGCCCCGCTCATTGCACGAAAGGCCTTGCGGTGCCGCCGCTTCGATTTCCCGGAAGAACTGGCCTGGCGCAGAGAGGTCGTCGACAATCACCATGAATTTGCCGCTTCGAGCGCGCACGGAATCGCTAAAGCACTCTCTTCCTGAAATAATGGAATCGCGCAGCTGCGCCTGCGTTGAAGAGTCAATCACCCCATAATGCACATTGAGGTTTTTTGGATTCCCCGCGGAATCAAAACCGCATATCTTAGTGGCTATTGAATCGGTGGCATTCGAGTAGGAGGATTCAACATCGACATACCCGTTGTGCTCTGAGGCGTAAACTATTTTTTCGGCGGCTGCAAAGCCCGAGAGCAAAATCAGGGCGGTGAGCATGGCAAGAATTGCCTTCGCACAATTATCGGCATTACGTGTCAAATGGCATCACCTGCTCCTCACATAATCCTCTGTGGTAACAAGGAAAAATTCTTCCGTGGAAAAGCCGGTGTTGCGCACATCAATCCGGTATTCACTGGTTCCTGGAGAAACAACAGATGGCTCGCTACTGACTCCGGATGCCTTGCTCCCGAGAGGGAAAGTGTTGGATGGAAATCCCTGTCCGGCCTGCCCGCTATAGCACTTGTTGAAGAACCTTACAATCTCGGAGCTCTTTATGAAATCGAGCTGGAAATCATTCTCTTTGGTGTCGGTTTGGGTTAGGACATCGTCAGCGAAAAGGCACACGCTTGGGTCGAAAATTTTAATGCGCGCTGTGGCGCCGTATGAAGTTGCGCCATGCTTTGCAGTAATGATTAGCGGGTGCAGGCCGAAAACATTCCGGGATTTTACTGCAAGAGTTGCGGAACTGTTGTTCTGCAGCGCAAATAAAGGATGCTCTGAAAAATCATACAAAGAGCCGTTCACGCTAAGGGTGATGTCGCTATCTGGGAGCTTCTCGATTTTTGTTATTTCAACGGCGGCGCCACAGCCCTCATTTAGGAGCCTGAATGAAACGGACCCGCCACGATTGTTTATCTCCGCAACAGCGTCATTGACGGCATACTTCGCGCCGGCAATTTCCGCCTTTAGGCACTGAAGGTCTGGAATGGCATCTGCCGCAGCGCCAACAGATATTTTTCCGCTCGCGGTAATATATCCAAGCTTGGAAGCATTCACATCGAACTGCGTGCCTTCCTGGTAAGATGGCATGTTGAATGTGCAAAAGCCCCCCGAATCCGTGCTGCACTGCCTTATAGGGTCAGTTGCGCCTGCGGGATAAATTCCAACGAATGCCCCCTGTACCGAATTGCCATCTGAGCCGGTGGCTTTCACAACAAGGCGATTGCTGCGGTTTGCCTCAAGAGCCTGCGGGGAAAAGGAAAGTGATATTGTTTTCAAATCGCCTATTGAAAAGAGCAGGCGCATGCTGTTGTTTTTCGCTTTCGCGCTGAGGTTTAGGTCGACCTCGATTTTCTGGGCAATGTTTTTTGCCGTGATATCAAAGCTGCCTGCCACGGGCGCCGGCTGGCTCTTTAGAAGAGTTCCCACAGGGAATGAGCTGCCAGAGAGCTGCAAAAAGTTATTCTGAAGGTCAGATGGCTTTGAGGCCAAAAGGCTCACATTATCAAAGCGCTCGCCTGAGAGGTTGGATATTTGGTAGCTCACCTTGTACACAACCCCTTTTACAAGCGAAGAGAGCGGGCCATTGTCCGAAAGCTTCTTGGGCACAGGGATTAGCACTTTTGCCGCGTCCTGTATCGTTGCCTCAATCAAAAACCCGCAATCGGTTGCAGAGCAAAATGGCTTGCTTAGCACCGCATCCCAAAGATAGAGGCTGTTTTCATCCGGCTTGAAAACAGTGCTTGCTGCACTTTGGCCCTTCACGCCAAAGCGCATCTGGATATGGGCGTTTTGGTCTGAGGGGGATGGCATATCCAGCAGGTATGCTGCAACCGAAATCTCATAAACTCCCTGCGAAAGGGAGCTGAAATTTTTGGTGGCCATTTTTGCACCCGAAGAGGAAAAATCAATCTGGCCTTGGCCGCACGAGGCGTAATTGTTCGCCGGGTTGAAACAAGGGTAATACGCCGCATCGCCTGCAAAGGAAGAGAACTTCTTTATTATGAAATTTGATTCAGATGCGTTGATTTCATTTTCAAGCCCCGAGCGCGCAACGAATGATGCCGAGTTTAGGTCCCCGAGCACAGTGAAATTGAACTTGAAAGTATAGAGCTTGTTTTCATCGACCTTTGAGGCCTTCTTTGCGGCAGAATCGAAAACGCCGGTGAGCTCGACATCAAATGGGGCAAGAGTATTGGGGCTGCGCTCCCTTATGAGCACAACTGCTATGCTCACTTTCGTGCCCGGGATTATTTCATAGGCAAGCGAAGTGTAATTGTAATAGCCCGGCTTTGTGACCACGATGTAGGGCTTTTTGTCCTGGCGAAGCTCCACGGAATCGGTTTTTCCGGAGGAGTTAGTTGGCTTTCTTGCAAGCACCTGGCCGTTAAGCGCGCTTTTGAAAGTGACATTGGCATCCTTAACTGGCTTGCCATCCTCATCAAGAACGCTCGCCTCGGCAGTGCCGTTTGCAATTATCAGGGTTATCGGGAGCGGAAGTATTTGCCGGGCAAGCAGGGGCTTTGTCTCGGAGTTGGCGTCAAGCAGCACCCCGTTCACTGTTTTGCCTGCATTCGCATAATAATTGCCGGCCGGTAAGTTGGTGAAGAGAATATTGCCATCTCCATCGGTTGTGCCTGTAAGGACTGGGAAAACAAGCTCGGTTGAATAGAGAGCGACAGCGGCATTTGCGACCTTTGCCGCCGAATAATCCGAGACAGTAACTTTTACATTTCCGGAAGTTCCGGACGGGGCTTTTGTGAGTTTTACTATTGTTGGCGAGGAGCTGGATGAAATTATGTTAGCGTCCTTTACAACCCTTAGGACATAATCCTTGTGCGAAGCTATCACCGAGTAGCGGTTGCCGTCAAGGTTTGCAAATTTCACAGTGCCATCAGATGCTGACTGCATCGGGAACTGCGCAACATTCATGCGCACAAGTGTCGCCTCAACGCCTGAAATCGGACCGCCGCTATTTGCATCCACAAACTTGAGATAAATCATTTTTGAGGAATCGGCCTTTTGCAACAGCACCGCAATTTCGACTGTGGAGCTGCCTGAGAGTTCTGCAGCGCCTATTGAAAACTCGTTGCTATAACCGACACTGTACCCTAAATAATCGGGAGCAACTGCCTGCAGAATATAAGTTCCCGCAGGAACAGCAAAGAGCATTGAAGCCCCTGTCGCATCCGTAACAGAGCCCTGAAGTACCGTGATGTCGCCGCGGCGAAGCGTAATTGATGCACCCTCAATAGGAGAACCCGTGGCCTCATCCATTACAGTTGCAAGCACCGATGCAGAGGAGTTCTTTGCTTTTAGTATTACAATGACCGCCCCTTCCTGCAAGGCGGCGCTTACCTGCCTTTTCTCCTCCTCAAAGCCTGGGACATTGATTGTTCCCGTGAGAGTTCCGCAATCGCTCTGCACGGAAACCGCCTGCCGCGGGCCATTGCGCGTGAAGCCCGGCGGCTCGAGCCCTTGCGAGCTGCACGAGAATGACATGGTGACTTCATCTGAAGCTGAAAGAAGGACCCTGCTCTCATCGCGCAGCTCAAAATTGATTGTCTTGACCGTGACAGCGGGCTTTGCCGGCATTAGAGTGATTTCATATTCCCCGCCAGAAGCAATGTCTATTTTGTCCGAAAATTCGGCATAATCCTTGGCCTTAATGCGCACATCAACGCCCGTGCCAAAAAGCCGCGTCTGCAGCTCGCCAAAAGAATCAGTGGTTGCAGATTCGCCTTTGCCATCAAGCAAGAAATCCACTATGATGCCGGAAAGTGCCGTGCCTTCGCTGTCTGATACAATGAACTTTGCCGCGCTGCCGCCTGAAAAGAATGATATCAGGATTTCGAGAGGATTGCCGCCGAGCACGAGGAAAAAAAGGAGCAACAAAAACAGAACCCCAATAATCATGAGCAGGATGAATGAGGGGAAAACGGCGTCGATTGGGTCGACAATGCTATAAATCGGGAATTTCTCCTCGAATTTATCCAGGACTTCATAATATTTGTCCTCGAATTTGTAGTAAATTTCCTTAACCTTTTCAAGCATCCAATACCAATCCCAAATAGCCCAAAACTCGCCTAAGACTTATAATATTTCTAATATAAATAGTTCACCCGCACCGCTATACGCGGATTTAGGGCAAAAAGGCGGTGCTTGGGCACTTTTGGAGGGCGGTTTGCCAAAGTTCACTTCAGCTCGCGCACGAAATGATAAGCGACGACATGGTCCTTGTACATGAGAGGAATCATGTCGGTTTCCGCATTGAAATATGACCCGTCCTTTCTCTTTCCCCTGAATTTGAATGTGACGGGGCGGTCGAGGGTTGCAATGTAACGGTCATAATTGAGCGCAAAGAGTTCAATGTCATCCGGGTGCACAAAATCCTCAAGGTCGCCGCTTGAAGCCTTCCACTCAGAAGCGGTGTAGCCAAACATTTTGGCAAGCAATTCATTGCAGAACTTGGACTCTTCGTCCATCATGAGGTATACGCCGCACGTGCTGTTCTCCAAAATGGGCTGAAGCTCGTGCTCAAGCTCGTCCATCAAAGCCTTGTGAGCCGCACCTTCGTGCATATGCCCATGATTGTGCCCTGCGGTTTCCTCATCCCCATCATCTCCGTGTTCGTGCACTACCATAAATAAAAACCTCCAACGCCAATTACTGGCAAGTATGGACACAAGAAGTGAGTTTCTGGTTTTAATGTTATTGCGGCGTTAAGAATCGGCCCGCGCCCTGCGGCAAAGTATAAATACCAATAAATCCAAATGAATACACAATGAAAACACTCTCAAAGCTGCTTGTTCGCGCGCGCGACATAAAGCCAACGCTCCCAAATTTCAGGGTGCGCGGGGCTCTCAACCCGGGCGCTGTGCGCCTTCCAAACGGAAAAATAGAGCTCTTCGCGCGCATTGCAGAAACACCAAAGCACGGGGAGAAATACTTTCTTGCTCCGCGCTTTGAGGGCACGAAAAAAACCCGAATTGTGATTGAAAAAATCCCGCGCCAGATGGGCAAAATCTCCCCTGATTATTTTCTCATGAATGAGCACATCTACAGGCTCCCCACAATTTCGCACATTCGAAAAATCCTGCTTGATAAAAGCGGCATGAATGTGCAGCGCATAAGCCAGAAGCCGGATTTTTTGGGAAGGACTGAGGATGGGGACTTTGGCGTTGAGGACCCGAGAATCACCGAGTTCGCTGGCGAAGGGAGATATGGGATGACCTATGTTTCGGTTTCCATGTCTAGCGGGGTTTCAACTTCACTTGCCATCTCAAAGGACCTCATTAACTGGCAGCGCAAGGGGATAATTTTTCGCCAGCAGAACAAGGACGTTGTAATTTATCCGGAAAAAATCGATGGATACTATGTTGCAATGCACCGTCCAGAAGGCACAATGATATTTGATAAGCCAAGCATCTGGCTTTCATACTCAAAAGACCTCACTTTTTGGGGAAAAGACAAACCCATAATGCAGCCGCGGGAGAATTCATGGGACAGCCTGCGAATCGGTTCTGGCACGGTCCCGCTAAGGCTCGATGAGGGCTGGCTCGTGATTTACCACGGAGTGAAGCTGCAGGATCCCGATGACGATGAGTCGAAAAAGGTTTACAGCGCGGGCGCGGCGCTCTTTGACATCAAAAACCCCGCGCGCCTGCTAGCAATGAGCCCGAAAAACGAGCCGCTCTTAGAGCCCGAACATGATTTTGAGCGCAATGGATTTGTAAACAACGTCGTGTTCCCAACTGCCGCAATCCCCGACAAGGACGGGCGCAATCTTCTCGTCTACTGCGGCGCTTCGGATTCAAATATTGAAGTGCGCAGGCTCAAAATCAGTTCGATACTCAGCTCTCTTGTGTGAAATTTCTTGCGCAATCACAATTCCGCGCGCCGCTCACACGTTTTTTTCACGCGAACGCACAAAATTTTCCCAAATCAGGCGCTCGGACGCTAAACAAAAAGTAATTAAACAACAAATGTAGCAATTAATCATTAGGAGCAGTTCGCTGATTCAAATGTCTGGAAAGAAAATACTTTTTCTATCAAGTTTCCCGCCGCGCGAGTGCGGCATTGCGACATTCACAAAGGACCTCACCGAATCGGTGCGCAAAAAATTTGGAAACAGCGTCGCCCCCAAGATCATAGCAATCAATGATTCGGGCTCGAGTGTTTACAAGTACGACAGAAAAGTTGAGCTAAGCATTACAGAAGAGAGCCTTGAGAGCTATGAGGCCGCGGCGCGCAAAATAAACAAGATGAAGAGCGTCGAAATAGTGAACATCCAGCACGAATTTGGCCTCTTTGGCGGAGAATACGGCGAATACCTGCTCAGATTCCTCGAACTTCTGAACAAAAAAATAGTCACAACACTCCATACAGTGCTCGAAGAGCCTCCTGAAAAAATGAAATGGGTTGTGCAGCAGATTTTCGAATTAAGCGACACCGTTGTCGTGATGACAGAGGCGGCAAAGAAAATTCTTGCCGAGAGGTATGCTATCGAGCCCGAAAAAATTTCAGTAATTCCGCACGGAGTTCCCAGTATCGAGTTTGCAGGGCTTAAGAGCGCGAGAAGAAAGTACGGGATAAAGGAAAAAAATGTCCTGCTCACTTTCGGCCTTCTGAGCAGGGGAAAGGCAATCGAGAACGTGATTGAGGCGATGCCTGCAATTGTCAAGAGGCACCCCGACACCGTGTACCTTCTTGTCGGTGAAACACACCCGCGCGTGAGAGAGCATGAGGGCGAGAGCTATAGGCAAGAACTTAAGGCGCTAGCTGAATTGCACAATGTAGGGAAGCACGTAAAATTCCTTGACAGGTTTCTAACGCAGCAGGAAATCATTGAATGCCTTCGCATGTCAACTATTTATCTCGCGCCCTCACTTGATCCGCGGCAGATTTGCAGCGGCACTGTTAGCTATGCAATGGGCGCGGGAAAGGCCATAATCTCGAGCAAGAACAAGTACAATGCAGAAGTGCTCTCCTCAAAGCGCGGGATTGTAATAGGCCAAAATGACCCCAAAAAATTCGCAAAGGCAGCAATCAGCCTACTATCAGATGCACAGAAAAAAGAGGAGCTTGAAAAGAACGCATTCGAGTTCAGCAGGAAAATGGCCTGGCCAAATGTCGCAACCCAATACTACAATGAATTCTCAGGGCTCGCGCAAATCACGAACGGCTCATTTAGCAGGCTTCCGCGGATTAGCTTCCGGCATTTTTCCGAAATGACGGATGATTTTGGGATGATACAGTTTGCAAAGTATGCCGAACCAGATATTTCAAGCGGCTACACCCTTGATGACAATGCAAGGGCGCTTGTTGTGGCGGCAAACGGGTATGAGCGCTTTGGCACAAAAACAATGCTCTCATTTGCGGATACGTTCCTCGCATTTATAGAAAAGTGCCAGATGCAGAATGGCGAGTTCCACAACATATTGGATGGCAACCGTGAATTCATCGATGACACAGGCAGTGAGGACAGCTACGGAAGGGCTGTGCGCGCGCTTGGAAAAACCCTAAGAAGCGGCCTTCCTGAAGATTACCGCCTGAGGGCAAAAAAAATGCTTGAGAAAACGGTTTCGGGCGGGCTTGAACTTGATTCACCGCGCGCACAGGCAGATACGCTTATCGGGCTTTCAAATTCAGGAGAATACCTAGCTCAGGATGCGACATTTGAAATGAAGGGTCGGATTCTTGATTCGTTTATTTCCAAATACAACGAAGTGAGCGATGGGGAATGGAACTGGTTTGAGAACTATCTCACATACGGGAACGCGAAAATACCCGAAGCACTATTTGAAGCGCAGGCGCAGGATAAAACAGGCATTGTTGAAAAAATCGCAAAAGAATCCATGGACTTTCTCACAAAAACCCTATTCATCAACGGAAAGCTCGTTCCGATAGGTCAGGAAAAATGGTTTGTCAAAAAAGAGGAACGCTCAATGTATGACCAGCAGCCGATAGAGGCCGCGGGGATGACGAGCGCATACCTCAAGGCCTTTGAAAAAACAAATGACACTGGGTATAAGCAGAAGGCTCGCGATTCCTTTGACTGGTTCCTTGGCAAGAACTCACAGAACCAGATGGTGTATGATGAGGCCACAGGCGGCTGCTTTGACGGGCTCACAAAAACAGGCGTGAACGCAAACGAGGGGGCTGAATCAACTGTTTCCTATTTGCTTGCAAGGCTTTCGATTTTGTGAAGTGGAAAAATGACTGTAAGAAAGCCGCTACAGCTGAATGGAAAAGTGCGCGGGCCGAAAATAGGTGTGCTGTCAAGTTCATCAAGCAAGGGAATTGCATATGCGAGAAGGCAGCTTCGCAGCAAGCAAAACGTACACGGGCTTCTTAAAGAACTTGACTTGCCAAGAAGAGGCATCAAACACACAATATTGAACCCAAATGCGCCTTTCAAATAATTCAATTAGCTTTTTTTCAGTTTCCGCGCCGCAGCAGCATCAACTATTATCGCCGAATTAGGGTGCCTGCGCAAAACCGATGCGGGCGCTCTCTCTGAAACTTTTCCATTGAATGATTTTGCAATCGCCCGCGCCTTTTTCGCGTCCGTAGCCGCCAAAATGATTATTTTCGCGCCCATTATGGTTTTCATCCCCAATGTGAGCGCGCGGGAAGGCTTTGCGCCCCTGAACCTTGCCTTTCTCGCGCTTAGGGCGCCTCTTGGGATTTCAATTACGCGCGTGCGCGAAGAGAATGATGAACCAGGCTCGTTGAATGCGATGTGCGCGTTCTCCCCAAGCCCTAAAAGAACAACTGTGAGCCCTTTCCTTTTCACTATTGATTCGATTCTTCTGCACTCTACCGCCAAATTTTTCGCATGAACATTGAAAAGGAATACATTTTCCTTTTTGAAATTGACCTTATCGATGAAGTTCTTTTTGAGCGAATGCGCGAAACTGTCGTGCGAATCCGAAAGGCCCAAATACTCATCAAGCTGCACAAAAGAGGCGCGCGAAAAATCAGCTTCGCCCCTGCGGAAAGCTGATACAAGCGCGCGGTAAATTGGAATGGGGGTTTTTCCTGCGGCAAGGGAAATCACAGCATTCGGCATTGCGTTAATGAGAAATGAAATCCTTTGCACGGCCTCTTTTGCAACACCCGCACGGTTGCGTTTCACTGTGATTTCAGTGAGATTTTGCGAGCGCAAAAAATCCTTCAAATCGCCTTTGAGCGTAGGGCAATACTCACGCGAAGACACTTTGCGCGCTGCCGCGAAGTTCCCGCAGCGAAGGCAATTTAGCGCGCTGAATGAATTTGCAAGGCCGTAAACAAACCCCGCGTTGAAGAAATCCCCGGCGCCAGTGGCATTAAGGGCACGCACACTCAGGGCAGGAGAATGGATGGGTTTTGTGCCCATAAGCGGCAAATAATATTCAGAACCCCCGCTGCCGCGCTTTAGCACCACATGATTTGCGCCCATTGAAAATAGCCTTCGGATTCCCGAAGCGTTTGATTTTGCGCGGGTGATGGCGCGCAGCTCCACCTCATTTAGCATGAAAATATCGACGTTTTTTAAAAAATCCCGGATTTTCCAATTCCCGTACTCATCATAGCAGCAATCAAATGCCACAATGGCCTTTTTGCGCTTTATTGCCTTAAGCAGGCGCAAAAACCCCTTGCGCATTTTGGGCAGATGGAAAAACCCGCCGAAAAAAACGATGTCACCTGCGGATACCTGCGGGAGAAGGCGCCTTGCAACAAGCGCTGAATTGAGTTCAAGCAGGCACCCCTTGCTTGAAAGTATGGCGCGCTCGCCGTCACTGCGCACGAAAATGTTTGAAACGCCGTTTGGAAGGCCGTATTTTTGCAGCAAAGGCCTTATGCGCAGCCGCTTGAGCCCGCGCATGATGAACGGGGTGAAAACATCAGAGCCGATTGCGCTCACAAGGCGCACATCAAGCCCAAGAGAGGCAGACGCAGCGGCGAAATTGGCAGCATTGCCGCCCAGAGTGCAGTGGAATCCTTCGGCGTGCGCTTCCGTGCCGAACTGCGCGAAGCGAGAGATGTGCGTGAAGAGGTCAACATTCACATCCCCAACAGCAAAAATCTTCTTCATCAGCACCACAAATGCGCTCAATGGCGCGCAAGTATTGCGCAAACATCATATTTATTCTTATCTAAGCATTGATATCATGCATGAAAAAGGCGCTTGTGATAGTCGCGCACCCTGATGATGAGACGATATGGATGGGCGGCAAGATTTTGCGCGAAAAGGGCTGGGAGTGGACAGTGCTCTCGCTTTGCCGCAAGGACGACATTGACCGCAAGCCCAAGTTCTTCTCCGTGATGAAAGAATTAAATGTGCGCGGATTCATCTCCGACCTCGAAGACGACCATCCTGAGCAGAAGCTCGCTGATTTGGAAGAGGTTGTGCGGCGCATCGAGCCTGTTGCGCATGACAAGAAGTTTGATGCAGTGTTCACGCACGGCGCGAACGGAGAGTACGGCCACAATAGGCACATTGAAACGCACAATGCAGTGAATCGCATGATTGAAGGCGGGCTTCTTGCGTGCAAGGAGCTTTTCGTGTTCGATTATGTGCGAAAGGAAAACCCCTTCAGGTGCGAGATAAACCCAAAAGCGCCGCTCAAGCTTGAGCTCACACGCGCCGAGCATGAAAGGAAAAAATATTTAATCGCCAAAGTTTATGGTTTTTCGGAAAATAGCTTTGAGTGCATCAGCTGCTGCGCAACTGAAGGATTCAGGAAAGTGTTTTGAATGATGCCCAACGGAAAAAACGGGAACGGCCACCAAAACGGAAAAAACGGACCTGAAAGAAATGGAAACGGAAAAAATGTCAATGGAAAAAACGGCAACGGCAGGAACAACAAATTCACCTCAATAATCCTATACCCCTATCCCCCTGAGCTTGATGGGATAAGCCTTCAGGGAGAGTACCTCTACCGCGGCCTGCGGGAAAATGGATACACGACAAAGCCCTGCAACCGCCGCCCGGGCTTTGAAAAGGACTTTTTGTTTAAGAGCTACAAGCCCGATGTCGCAATAGGAATCGGATTTTGGGGCGACACGCCTGATTTGGTGATAAGCCCGCAGGAAAATGGCATTACGCCCGTGCCTTGGCTCAATGCCGATGGATGGGTTGCAAACTACCATGAAACCCTCGAAAAGCTCCCGTTGATTTTTGTCACAAGCAACTGGGTTAAGGAAACCTACCGCAGAGACGGCGTTTTCAACAAGAATATGTTTCCAATGCCAATTGGCATGGATACTGAACAAATGCGCCCTATTTCAAAATACGACCAGCGCGTAAAGAGCATGCGTGAGGCACTTGGGGTAAAGCCTGATGAGAAAATGATACTCACAATCGGCGGAGATACCACGAGCAAGGGATTTCAGGAAGTATTAAGGGCCCTTGGCAAGATTGACGGCGAGTTTTCGAAATGGAAATATGTCGGCAAATCATGGGAGAACCGCCAGCCAACATACCACTACAAGGCCGAGGCTGAAATCATAAAGGAATTCGGCTTTCGCAAAAAGGTGAAGTACATAGACGGGCCCATGTCTCGCGAAACCATGCGCATACTCCTAAGCGCCGCGGATGTTTATGCCGCCCCCAGCAGGATAGAGGGCTTTGGCATGATACAGGTAGAGGCGATGTCATGCGGAACTCCCGTGCTTTCAGTTGATGCGATGGGAGTAAAGGACACCGTGGTGCACAGGGAAACTGGGTTCCTTGCAAAGGTCGGGGAGAGAGTTGATTTGGAGCAGGAGTGGGTGTACAAGGACATGGGCTTTGAGAAGAAGAAAATAATAAAATTCGACAAGCCCAAAACGTTTGGTGTGCGCGCGGATATCGATGACCTTGCGCTGCACCTCAAGAGGATGCTGCAGGATGATGCGCTCATGGAAAAGATGGGGAAGAATGCGCGCGCCCACGCCGTGAAGAATTTCGATTACCGCAAGACTTCGCTTGACATGGCGAGAATTATTGAGCAGAAGCTTGATTTGTGAAAATCTTTATGTTCAATCGATTTTGAGAAGATTCTTTTTTTGCTTCACGCTCTCGTAAGCCGCAAGGAAAGCGCCCGCGCTCCATGCCTGGTGCCTGCTCCCGCTTGCCTTTTCAGTCACGGGGTGAATCCATTCGTTGAAATCCCATTCCCAATCAACGTGCGAACCAAGCTTGTTTGCGCGCGCAAGAGACTCGAGCGCCTTTTTTGCATCTCCCATCCACCCGATTTCAACAAGCGCGCAGACATAAAAGCCGCCGATGAAAGGCCAGATGCCGCCATTGAGATAGGAATCCTCTTCGCCTGCAAGCGACGCCTCATAATAATCCTTCCACTCAGGAGTGCCTTTTTTTATTGCGGGGTATATTGCGCGCATCGGGTAGGGATTTGCAATCCCTCGGCGCTGCACAAAACCAAGAATCGATGCCGCCTGCTTTTCTGACGCGAGCCCGAAAACTATTGCGAGCATATTTCCAAGTGAATCAAACCATGTTTCTTTCTCGCTAAATTCGCCGTGGTCTTTCCAGTGCCATGGCAGGTAATAGCCCAAGGATTCATCCCAGAGATAATTGTCAATCGCCTTTTTCACTTTCACAAGCGGCTTTTTGTTTCCGGTTGCCTTGAGCGCGGCATAATACAGGGCCTGTGTGTTGAGGGTGTGCCCGTACTTGTGCGGGAAGCAATCCATCCAGTCGCTTGTGGGGAGCTGCTCTGGAAGCAAATCATCGCCAGCGTCCTGATACTGGACCCATTTGAGCGCCGCGGCAATGTTTTTTTTGTGCTTTTTCCACAGCGCCGAGCCGAACTTTTTTTTGTAGAAATGCTCTCCGAGAATGAACCAGAGGCTCGAATCGATTGTTGCGTATGTTGCGGGCTTGTCAATTGAGCCTATGAAATCCACGGCATTTGGTATTTGCCCGAGCGCGGTCTGTTTTTTTGCAAGAGTACTGAGGCTGCGCGCGAAAACTCCCTTGAACGCGGGCGTGTGCATCACAGCCCCAATCATTGAAACATTCGAATCGCGTGACCACACCTGTGTGTATCCCTTCAGGCCACCGGAGGCATACATGCCGTATTTTGTCTGGCAGGCGCGCAGGGCTTCTATTGCCTTTCCAGAACCCACTTCAATAAGTTCACTCATGACAGGCAACTAAATGGATTTTGAGGAATAAATAGGTTTGCGTACTACAATGCCCTTTTTTTCAGGAGAAGGCTGGAACGCCACGGGTTAGTTGAGGAGGTGCGCCTTGCCATGCGCTCCTTTTCTTTAAGACGCTTTAAATCGAATGAAATCCCGGCAAATTCATTCACAGGTTTGAAGCCGACAGTACTTGTTTGCCTAGGGGTTGGTTTAGGGTATGGGGCTGCTTTTGTTTTTTGTTTATTTGCGGTCCATGTTTTGCTCAGCCCTGGAAGATGGTTATGCAAGTATTGTTCAGTATAAATACCCACAAACAATTTGGCTACCAGTTCAGGTGTCACACCCGACTTTTTTTGCATTTCTGGAGAGCACAATTCTTTTGCCTTTCGAAACGCACGCTGGGCATCTCGAAAAATATCCCCATCTATAATTCGGCGGCTGCCATTATTTCGTGCAATAATTTCTTTTATGGCCTTCTCAAGCGAGGCACGGCCAGTTATTTGCCCGCTGATTGGAATTGGATTCTCAGGCATCAGGCAACCTCTGCATTCTTAACCGGAGCCTGCCCGCTCAGGCTGATGAATATCTCCCCAAAAAATAAATGCTGTTATTATATGGTATAAGCGTTAAATTTTCAAGACTGCTAATTAGCATATTCATAATGTAAATATATAATTGCAAACTGATATATATAATTTGCATATAAACCGCCCCAATTATATGCGGGTGATATATATGAAGTCGATATGACACACAAAGAGCCGTCAGGCCGCCATTCTGAAAAAAAATATTGGCGAAATGTTGGGAAAAAAATAGATGCTGAAATTCGCAAAGCAATTGAAAGGTGATTTACAAATGACAGATGATTGGATAACTGAAGAAGAAAAGGTAGTTACTTCAATCAGCATCCCAAAAGAATTCCATTCCGAACTAAAAGAGTTTTCAGAAAGTTTGGGATTACCCATGAGCGAAGTCATTGTACGCTATTTGAAAATTGCTTTTAATGTGGAACAAAGTGGGGTGCCAAATGACCTTGCAGAAGTTACCGCTTCAAACACCAAAATGGAACGTTATTTGAAAAAAATCGTAGACGAACAGGAAAATGTTAAGAGAATTGCTGATGAGCGAAGGGAAGCCTTGCGAAAAATGGCTGAAAAGCATGACAAACAAAGAGTCAAAGAGTTGGCTGAAAAAGACAAACTGCGCAAAATGCAAAAACGCTTTATCCTCAAAAATAAAGCAACAGGCATAAAGCTAGAGGATGGTGAACTTGGAAGGGAAACTCTGATAAGCCCTGAACACAAATACTGGCCTATTGTTTGTAATGGAATACGGCTTGAACTAGAAGAACTGTTATCTGATGACTCATTGGATTGGAAACAAATTGAGAAAAGGAAGGACATTTTTGAAGGGAAAAGTCAAATGGGCGGGATTCTTACAAAGTCTTTCAAAAAGGAAAAAGAGGTGAAACAAAATGAGAAATAGAGCAATGGAACTGGGTTCAATTTGGGAATTCGGTGCAATTGTGGATGGGAAAACTAGATATTTTTCCAAAAATCCGCAGAGTAAATATAGCGAGGCAGAATTAATTGAAGATATTTTACGCAGAATTGAAAGTTTAGAAGGAAAAATAGCTTCAACACCTGGGTCGTCAGAAACTGCGAGGAGAAACAAACTTAAGGTTGCCTGGGAGCGAGCTGACAGATATGGTAGCGCAAAAGCGTTAGAAATGGCTTACGAACGAAGCCTTAGAGCTTACCAAAGGATTTGATGCTGGCATATGGCACCTCGATAAAACTCAGGAAAGGCAGGGAGGTTTGCTCTCCTATGGTTTCCTCCCTGCTTTACTTGTTGCAAATGGTGGTTGAATGGGAGAATTTCCGCATAAGTTTTCAAAAGAAGAATCAATCCGTGGCGGTTCAAGTCGCAGCTTGGCAAAGAAATTATCCTCCCCTATAAATCGGATTACAGACAGAAACGTGCTGCTAAATACAATTGATGCGAAAATCGGTGAGAGTGTGCAGGACAAGGCTGCGTTGAAAAATCTCTTGCTGCTCGCAGGCTCTAACGAGGGCAGGCATTTGATTTCTGAAATGATTGACGTTCTTATAAATTTGAAAAATAGTACGGGCGCGGATGATTTCGAGAGAAATAATATTTACTTGCAGCGTTTGATGGATTTCAAAAGAAGCATTTGGGGCGACAAGCTGCAAATTATATCGCAAAAAGAAATAGAGGACAAAAAAGAATATTTTCGGCGGATTGATGCATTTCAAAGAGCTGGAGTGCAGGACGATGGATACAGGGAAAGGGTCGATAAAATACTTAATGAAAAACTGGAGGCTGATTAAAGCATGAACAAAATTGAGAAATTGAAGGCGGAATTAAGCGAAATTAAGCAAATCATTTATTCGTTGTGCGAAGACAAACTAAACCATTGAGGCGAGTTGAATTGAAGAAAATCTATCACGTCATATTCGAGGACAAGGAAAAATGTTTGAACGTGGAAATACCGCAAAACACAAAAGCACATCTACTTTTGACCAACGAAACAGGAGAAACACGGCTGGACTTTGATTGTGTAAGGCAATTCTTCCTAGGAAAACCACAGGACACCATTGGAAATTCTAATACAAAGTAAAGGGCATTAAGAATCCCTTATTGGGGTTAATATTTCTCAATGGAACAATAAACAATCATGGTGTTTAGGGGAAATGTTATAGTCTTTTACTTTAGCCTCACAGTTTTGATAGTTTGAGTATAAGTTACACTATCAATAGTCAACTTGATTGTCGCTTCTGCAACATCAGGATATTCATCTATTGGTTTAATATAATTCATTTTGTAAGTTAGTTTTATTGATTTGTTCCCTAAGTTATCTTCAGAATAGGTTTCTAACTCATAATCATTTTCTGAAAAAGTGGTTTCCCATGCTTCAATTAATTGTTTTGTTTCACTATTGTAAATGCTTGTTTCTATTTTTCCACTAAAAGGTTGTGGATGCATATCCCAAAAATAAATACTGTTAATTAGCCCATCTTTTTCAGCGTCTGAATCCCAGTTTTCAGTACTTAATCGACTCTCAAAATAAGACAATCCTGGAATTTTTTCAACACCAACATCGTCTTTTTCAATTTTCTTTAATCGGATTAATTCTTCCTTTGCAGAAAATTCTTTGCCACTCGTTATAAAAGTTGCTTCCAAATTAGCTAATGTTTCTTTTTGCAATTCATCCTTAAATTCCAAAACAAATACAGGGTAATCTCCAGCCATGCTACTTCTAAAGGAGTAAATTTCAACATTGTTCCATTCTTCAATTAGCTCTCCGTTTTCTCGTGAATATAATTTTGCATCAACAGTACCTTCAGGGTGTTTTTCTCCAACTTTAGCATGGTAACTCTCCATATCAGGTTCCTTTAAAATAAAAATAAGCAATATTACATCTTCAGCTTCATCTAAATCCATATTCATTGGGTTTGCTACCCAAATATCAACAGAAACTATTTCAAATTTTGAATCAGGCAGATTTTGTACCTTATTTATTTTTTCGCTATTTACTGGTCCAACCCCATTAGTTGAAGAACTGCAACCAGCTAACAATAAGAGTATAGTAATTAATAAAAAAATTAATTTTGTTTTGTTATTTATATTTTGATAAGTCAACCTCAAATTCCTCCTCTCCTTTATCAAAGACGGCAATAATTGTTACTTTTTTATCGCCAAACTCTTTAAATCCAAAAAATGTTTGCAATGTGTAATAATAATCACCCATGCCTGTAGATGATTTTTCACTTGCATAGAAAGTTTCCGAGCCTTTTTTGATAACAAATGTTTTAAATGAGCCATATTCGTTTGATTTGTAAGAACAGGAAATAGCTAATTCATCCTCTATAAGCTTATTTGCAATTTCTAAATCCGTAAAAGTTTCATGTTTTTCCTCTTTTTCTACAAATTGCCTTACTGCCCTCACAAAAGGGGTTTTGATTGAAATTTCACAATTACTTCCGAAAGTACAATCGATTTCAGGTTCTAGCTTACATTTTTCTTCTTCTGAATCAAATTTACATTCTTTTGCAAGATTTCTAACTTTAGTGACATCCGCAATACTGTAAGTAGTTAACCCTAATTCTAAAATTTCTAAAGACGTATACTTTGGGAGTTCATAAACTGTTGTTGTTACCTTTTCAAAGTACCCGCCTAACGGCAAACTAAAAGCCAAATATATTGTACCTTCTTGCTTCAACATACTTTTTTCGATTTCTGCCAACGGAATTTTACCCAACCAAATAAGTCTTTCTACTTTAGGAGAAAATGCAGATGTGCTTACTTCAGCTCTAAAAAAATCTTCTTTGTTGACCTCAAAAGTTTTTTGAAAAACAGTTTCTCCTGATTCATTCTTAATTTCAATGTCTGCTGTACCATCTAAAGCGATATCTTCTTGATTTACGTCTAGAAAACTGAACCAAAACTTGATACATTCTATTCCGTCACATTCTCCAGCGTGTGTTGCATCAAACCCATAAATACTCTTAACTTGCGCTTCTAAATTATTTTGCGGATTATTTTGACTTGCAATAGTTTGTTTGTTCCCAACTTCACGCAAACACAACTCTTTTACTTTTATGTCACTTATGCCTGCACATATAGAAGGGTCATTTTTCTCAATGGCAACCCTATAAAAATCATCATCTGTCAGACAACCACTAAACAGAAGAATACTCGTTAGTAGTAAAATAACTAAAATTTTCATTTTTTAGTCACCCACCGAATTATTTATCTTTAAAGTTAAGCTCGCTTCCCCTTTCGTAAGATTTTTTACTAACTCTTCCAATTCTGATTTCAAAAAATTCTCTGTAAAATTTTCTCCGTATTTCGAGCTCATCATTTTCAAACATTCAACTTCAATCTCGTCCTTCTTAGAGGAAGTGCCCAGTTTAGATTTTGTTTTCTCAATGTCTTCTGCCAAAGTGACAAAAGTTTTTTGAAGTTTACGAAGCCTTTTTTGGAATTCTTTTATTTCAGCCGGAACGGTTTTCAAAATTGGCATATAATCATCAACGTCACAATTTACACATGAAGATAACGTACCAAAAACATTTGCCGCCAAACCAAAATTATTAATATCGAATTCAAGAGTCCCTTCTATAATTTTTAGCCTCTCTAACAGTTCTGCTTTAAGTTCTTCTTTAGCACTTTCCTCGGCTTCATGCGAGGTTCCTTCCTGCACTAAAGCCTGTAGAGCGAACCCTAAAAGTAAAACTCTGTTTGCGCCAAATGTCAAAGTTTTTTGTCTTCCTTGCACGGCTATACGAACAGCGTCGCTGAAAGGCTCAAGAGATACAATCTTATTGCTTGCATAGTTATAGCTTTTGAACTGCCCATTGAAAATAAACCGTTTATTTGTAACAAACAAGATGCCATTGTCTATTTGTCTCAGTTCCCCATGTGATTCAGCAACACTAGACCCTAAGCGCACCCACCATCCTTTCATTATCCTGACACTATGTCCACCATAATTGGATACTCTTACCGCTCGCTCTTCACAAAAATTTGAAAAATCTTTATACAAGATTTTTTCATCTTTCTGCAATATTATTTTCTCGTTTGATTCTTGTAAAGTTTCTCGTGCAGTTAAATATTCAGTAAGTTTTTCAATTTTAGAGTTAAGGTTAGAATTATCTTTTGTAGAGCCTATACTCCATGCATCATATACATTCCAAACCCACACGACAAATAAAAGCGTCCAAAATAATGCCCCTGCATCTAAGATACTTGCAATAATTGCGAGCAATATAAGGAAGAATGCTCCTGCCATAACAAGGATGCCTCTCAATAAGCGTCCTTTAATTATTTGCCCAAGTCCTGGCCAGAAGAATGAAGCAAAACTAGCAATAAACTTCTTTGTTTCTTTATCCAAGTTACTCAGCCTATATGTTACCATTATTAACTTTTTTATAAATATATCTTTTAGATATAAGCTATCCTGATAGAGTGTATATTGCCATAAAAGCGATTTCACTATCCCATAGATAGTGGTTTTGCTATGAGATATGCACCTAAACAGTGGGGCGCGGTTGCGATAGTTATGAGGGATTCGACTTTCAAAATACTTGAGGCTTTGAGCCAAGATGCAAAAACATGGACGCAACTAAAGGACTTTTCAAGCCTAACAGATGGCGGAGTACAGAAAATAGTCAAAGAACTGATTAATAGAGGCGCAATTGAGGAGAAGCTCTTCAAGAAACAAGGTAGCGAACTAAAAGAGAAGAGATATGCACTAACTGATAACGCCAAGAAGGAAAAGATTTTTGAGAAGGCAAAAGCCCTGAAGGAAGCGTTGAATAGATTGCAAAAATAACCGTACTAGATGAGATTATAAATTATTTATTACTTAGAAATCGATGGTGTTACTCTGAAAAATAAAGTGCGCAAAGTTCAAATTACGAAACAAATAGGGCTTGATGAAGTAGAATGCCCTAAATGTCACAAAATGTTTCAAATATCTGATGCTATTTCTCACCACATGCAAGAACAAGCCGACAAAATAGCAGAACAAAAAGCTGAAGAAAAAAGAGATAAAGAAAGACTGGAGTGGGAAAAAGAGAAGGAACAAACAGTGAAAAAAGCCGTTCAAAAGGCTGAAGCAGAACTTAGTAGTGACTTGAAAGAAAAGGATACTAAAATAAACAATTTGAAAAAGGCGGCGAACGATTTTGAAGAAAAGGAACTGAAATGGAAAAAAGCTATTGATAAAGAAAAAGAAAGGTGGATTAAGGAAAAAGAACAGATAGAGAAAAAAGCTTTTGAGAAGGCTGAATCGGATGTCAGTGTCAAATTGAAAGAAAAAGAGGCTAAAATAAAAAGCTTGGAAAAAATACCTTTAGAATACGAGGAAAAAGAATTGAAGTTGAAAAAATCTCTTGCGAAAGAAAAAGAAGAGTGGGCTAAGGAAAAGGAGCAAATAGAGAAAAAAGCCCATCAGAAAGCAGAAGCTAAGGTTCTTGTTGAATTGAAAAGTAAAGATGCCGAACTAAATGATTTGAGAAAAACAGAGAAGGATTTCCAAGAAAAGCAATTAACGTGGATAGCTGAAAAACGAGAAATTGAGAAGGATAAAAGAAACTGGGAATTGAAAAAACAACAGGAACTTGACGAAGAAATAACTAAAATTCGAAGTCAAGAGTCTAAAAGAGCGCAAGAAGAAAGTTATACAGAAGTTGCATCTCTAAAAAAAACAATTCTAGATATGCAGAAACAACTTGAAGAAGCGCAAAGAAAGGCCACCCAAGGTTCGCAGCAAACTCAAGGCGAAGTTGCCGA
>DATDXA010000064.1:0-14012 GCA_035289485.1 archaeon
GTTGTGCACTGCCCAAATCTTCTTTGAAAGCTCGTGGTCAAAGCCCATTTCCTGGAACATGGTGATTTTTTCCTTGTCCTTTGGCTTGACCTTGCCCTCAAAGTGGCTCTTGATAAGTTTTTCCAAAACCTCCGGAGGAATTGGCTCTGCTTTCATCTTGAGCCTGTTGTGCTTGTTCGGGCTTTTTGCTTCGACCACCGGAGACTTCTTGTTCATGGTCTCGTGATAAACCACAATCGGCGGAGAAACAGTAATCGCAACATTGTGATGCTTTTCTATTCTGTACTGGTTAATTTCAAGGTGCAGCTCTCCCATTCCCGAAAGCAGGTGCTCCCCGGTTTCCTGATTAATTGTCGCGCGCAAATTTGGGTCCTCTTTAGTTAGCTGCCTTATAACTTCAATCAGTTTTGGCAAATCCTTTGTGCTCTTTGCCTCAATCGAAACAGTCATCACAGGCTCGACTTCAGTCATGAAACTTTCAAACGGCTTTATTTCCATATCCGAAATTGTTTCTCCCGCATAAACTTCTTTCAATCCAACAAGCGCAACAATGTTTCCTGCAGGCACTGTGGTTGCCTCAACAAAATCCTCTCCCATGAAAAGGCCGATTTTTTGCGTGTAAACTTCTTTATGGCTTCCAACAAGCTTTACTTTTGTGCCCCTTGTGACTTTCCCAGAATATACCCTTCCGGTTGCAATGTCTCCTGAGTGCTTGTCAACACTGACATCCGTAACCATCATTGTGAATGGGCCTGTTTCATCGCAATGCTGCATTGCCTTGCCCTCTGCACTTTCAATGTCCCCTTTCCATACAACCGGCATCCTGTAGCCCTGCGCCTGAATTGGATTTGGAAGGTGCTGGATAATTAATTCAAAAATTGCTTCAGAGAGCTTGCTTTTTGCAGAGAGTTCTTTTTGATTGTCGCTTTTGAGGTACTCATAAACCTGCTTGAACGAAATTCCTGTTTGCGCCATGCGCGGAACTGAAATCGCCCACTTGTTGTATGCGCTTCCAAACATTACCGAGCCGTCCTGCACCTTGACCTGCCATTTTTCCTCAAATTCTTTCGGGACGTTTTTTCTTATAAGCGTGTTGACGTGCGTGATGACTTTCATGAACCTCTCCTGCATCTGCTGCTCTGTTAGCTGCAGCTCGTTAATCAGGCGGTCAACCTTGTTGATGAAAAGAACCGGCCTTACGTATTCGCGCAGAGCCTGGCGAACAACAGTTTCAGTCTGAGGCATCACTCCCTCGACCGCATCAACAACTAGTATTACTCCGTCAACTGCTCTCATTGCCCTTATGACTTCCCCTCCAAAGTCAACGTGCCCCGGAGTATCAATGAGATTTACCAGATGGTCAGTTCCTTTGTAATTGTAGAGAAGTGAGATGTTTGCTGCGTTAATTGTTATTCCGCGCTCCTGCTCCTGGTCCTCATAATCCATTACCCTTTGCTGGCCTGCGAGTTCCTCACTCATAAGCCCAGAAGCCGCAATGAGAGAATCGGCAAGAGTGGATTTTCCGTGATCGATATGGGCAACTATTCCCATGTTTCTGATGTTTAGCCTTGTATTCATCAGTTTTTCTGCAAGCTTTACAACATCTTCCTTCTTCATCCCGAGACACCTCTCGGGAGGAGGTGCCCTATCTCCTTGCGAACCTCTTGGTTCGCGAGGCCTCCCAGAACTTTGTTCTGGAAGGTCGCTTGGGCTCGATAGGCCTTACTCACTTCGTTCACCATAAAATCAAATCCTCAAATTCAATATGAACTGCAAAAATGCACGTTTACCTTGATGCCTTTGCAATCCTTTCTACCTCATCGCGCCTCTTTACGCTAAAGCTCGTGTTCTCTTCTCCGGCCGCGGAGATTAGCTCTTTTGCGAGCGCTTCAGCCGCGCTTGTCTTGTTATTGAACGAGCCTGAAAATGCCGCAAGCGCGAGATTCTTAAGTGACTCATCAACCTTCTTTAGCGGCGCCACATCAACTGAAACAGTGTAAGATACTCCGCCCCTTGAAATCCTTGTGACATCTTCTCTAGGTCCCGCGTTCTGAATCGCATCCACAAGAACCTGCAGGGGGTTTTTCATGGTCCTTTTTTCAACAAGTTCAAATGCCTCTTCAACAATGTGCATTGCCATTATTTTCTTTCCAGTTCCGCCCCTTCCGCGGATGTATTTTCCGGAGAGCTTTCTCTTTCCCTGGCCGCTTCTCATGATTTTGTTGATTAATCTCTCAACAATGCTAAGCGAACCCTTCTCAAACCGGTGCCTTGTGCCCCTGCCAAATGTGTGCGGGATTTCCTTGCTCTTAAGGCTTACATACCTTCCAAGGCTTGGGTCGCGGACCGATACTTCTGAAGGATCATATTTTCCAAAAACAAAGAACGCGTGCGCGCTTCCCTTTTCAGCAGCTTTTTCAGTCATTCGCATTTCACCTAACTATTACCTCTTCACTTTCTCCTTCTTTCCGGTCCTTAGCATCTGCAGTGCAATTCCATTTACATGCGTTACGCGGTATTTTACTCCCCAAAGGTCCCCTTTAGGCCCTCCTTGCGCTCCGCCTATTCCTTCAACCATAACCTCATCATGCTCATCAATGAACTTAATCGCCCCGTCCTTTGGCGCGAGCGCGGTCAGTTGCCTGCCGTTCTTTATGAGCTGCACTCTCACGCACTTTCGGATTCCCGAGTGCGGCTGCTTTGCTGTAACTCCCCTTTTTTCAAGCACAATTCCTTTTGCCTGGGGCGAGCCGTTCATCAGGTCTCCGCCCTTATCGTGCATTCGCGCGTTCATTTTCTTTTTCCAGCGCCTGTCCTTTTTTCGCCACTTCTTCCTTCTCTTTTCAAGTGCCCTTGCTGCAAATTCCCCTGCCATAAACATCAAACTCCGATCTGCTCATCGGAAGGGAGCACCCAATCTTCGGCCTTTTGGCCTCGATTGGCTTTGCCCACTCCGTTCGCATAAAACTCCATTTTCACCTAATCCTTACCTCTTCAATCCCGTAATTTCTTTTCGCGAGCTCCTTAACTCTTTTCAATCTCCTCATATTCTGCAAAATTATTTTCTTGTTTGTCGCATCAACGCTGACAATCGCAATCTTGCTATCCTTCATATCCTTTATTTCGACTTTCACAATTTTTGCCTTGAAAAAAGCCCTTTCAAAGAACTTCTCCGGCTGCTCTGTGTATTCAAAGAGCTCTACTCTTTTTCCAATCCTTTTTTTGAGCAGCTCAACAGTTGAGCCGCTCTTTCCGATTGCCCTGTTCATGTCCTTTTCAGGAATGAGGAAAACCACGCTGTCGCCCTCGACAAAGCAGTCCCTCGCGCTCACCTTCGCGATCGCATCAAGCGCGTTCATCATTTGAATCTGCGAGATGTCAAGCAACTTCACAAAACACCACGCTTACTTCTCGATTTCAAGAACCCTGCTCTTGCCCGCGTCCTCGATTGCCATCGCACTTATCGTGAAAGGCTTTCCGCAGACACTTCCAAGTTCAATTCCTGTTCCTTCAAAGACGAAATGCGGTGTTTTGCCGTTTTCCGCAAAAGAAACGAGCTTTTCGCTTGTTATCTGGGGCGCGTTTTTCGCGATTATTATTAGCTTTGCGGAACCATTTTTAAGGCTTTTCTCCGCCTGCTGCGTGCCAAAAACGACCTTTCCTGTGTCCACTGCCCTTCTGATTTCCTTTGGTGCATCAACGTTTGCCATTTTTTATCCAATCCTGTAAAATATCCGAAATTCCGCGAAAAGCCAAAAGGTCAAATAAGAACCAGAACTAAATCCGGCCCTACTCCGCCAAAATGGCTTCTCAAGGCGTAATTTAACAAGGAATATTGCTGATGAAGGTTTATAATGGTTTGTTGAATGCCTTTGGCTAATCTACCAGCGTTTCTAAAGTGAACCGTAAATCATAATTTCTGTTGGATTCATCAAAAGGCACTAAAACTTTAACAAGTCCCGTATCAGTATGCTGGCCTTTTGAAGCGTCCAATACTGGGCTGTCTACCCCATTTACGGAAGGCGTGACAACAATATCACAATAAATTGTTTGCATTGGTTTTAATCCCCGAGAGCCGCAGCCGGGGTTGGTATTATATTGTGGATAATATGGAGGGTAATCTTTGGAAAAAAAACTTCCAGTGCCGGGAACGCCTATTATGATTGGGACTGTAAAATCTCCAATATTCTTAACTGCAATTCTTTTTTCTTCGGATTTTTTTTGATTATTTAATTCGAACGTCAATTCATTAGGTGTCAATTCTATACCAATGTCCCTTTCTGGCAACAAATTAACTTTACACACGGCTCCCTTATCGCCCTTTTTAAAATTTTGGTCTAGAAAGCCGCACACTTCTATTGTCTTCCCTTCATAGATTGTTTTCAATGTGACTTCTTTTGAAAGTTCATACGGGCCAGCCTTTCTTTGTTCAGGTGGGCCATAATTGACCTGGTCAATTACAGTACCTGCAGAATTGTCATAAACTTTGTAATAAATGTCATTTCTATTCGAGATTATCTTTATCGTAACCCACGAATAATAGGCACCGCTGAATTCGTTGGTGGAAATCTCTAGACTATTGTCAAATTTCTCGGTAGCCCAACTGGCATCAAATGAAAAATCCGAATCATCTACCGAATTGTTTACATTGCAGCCCACAAGGAACACCGATGCCAGCGCAATCACGGCAAGAAATTTCTTCATCAGAAATTAATTGTCGGGGGGGGTATAATAATATGCCGAATCTTGTTATGTTGAAGTTCTTGAGCTCTTTAATTCCCTTCCCCAAACACGTTTTTATAGTATTACTATGGTAATACTATTGGAGGTATTTTTATGGATGTGATTCCGGCAAAGTTCACGCCAAAGCTCACGGTCGAGATTGATGCGCTCGTGAAGGAAGGCTGGTATGCCAACCGCAGCGAGGCTATTCGCGATGCCGTACGCGACCTTGTAAAGAAGATGAAAGCCGAGCGCCTTGAGGCGGCAATTAAGGAGGACGTTGAATGGGGCCTAAAATAATCGCTGTCATTGACGCTGGCCCTCTTATTCATCTTGCCGAAATAGGGGCACTGAAGGCGCTTGAGGCATTTTCGCTAATTACTCCAGGCGGGGTTGTCGAGGAAGTGAGGTCGTTTCCCGGAGGGATTAAGGTAGTTGACAATTATGACAAGAATCTTGTAAGCGCACTCCAGAATGAATTCTCACTCGGGCTTGGCGAGAGCCAATGCATTGCGCTTGCAAAGGCGGAAAAAATCGTGATTTTCCTAACTGATGATCTTGATGCGAGAACAACCGCCCTGAGTCTTGGGCTTGAGCCGCACGGGACAATTGGGATACTGCTGAAGGCATTCAAGCTCGGCTTGCTGGGCAAAAAGGATGCAATCGAATTTGTGAAGAGGCTCAAATCTTCCTCTTCGCTTTATATAACCTCAGAACTTGTTGGGTATATTCTGCAAAAAATAGAAACGGAAAAATAGTGCATTTCTGAGTGCCCAGAAAATGATTTGCAATCAGCTACTTCTTCATCACAAGGCTAACGCGCCCGGTCCCAACCTTTATCGGCTGGCCGACAATTATGTTCTCAACAACCCCTTCAAGGTTCTCGATTTCACCGCTAAAGCTTGCCTCAAGAAGGTGCTTAACTGTTTCTTCAAAAGATGCCCTTGCGAAAGGAGATGATTTGCCCCTTGTAATTCCGGTTCTTACAATTCCTCTGATTTCCCCGTCAAATGTCATAAGGTCAGCGAGAAGCATTATGTGGCGGATATCAATTGAAATCCCGTTCTCCTTGAGAACCCCGTCAAGTTCGTTTACAATTGCCATTCTTCCAGCTTCAATTCCCATTACCGCGCTGATTTCTTTTATGTCATTTGTAGTGGTGCGGCCGCCATCAACTTCAGGAAGCTTTACAACCGCCTTGAGGTTGGTTCCCCTTGTCTTTATGACGCTCTCTCCGTCTTCTTTTGAAAGTATGACCTTCTCTATTCCGCGCACACCCTGTATCCTTACATTGCGCAGCTTGTTTAGCGTCCTTCTGATTTTCAGGAGCGGCTCGTTTTTGAAAGTGAAATCAATAATGTTCTTTTCCCTGCGCTTTGCATCCTTTTTGAGATGCTTCTCTATTTTTGAAATCAAATCCTCGGTGTTGACATTTCTTGAGCTGATTGCATCGCGGTCAAGTTCGATTGTGACCTTGCTCTTTAGCAAATCCTCAGTGACCTTAATCACATCATCAATTCTGACATCAATTAGTGTCTTTGCGTACGCATCAAGTTTTTCCGCGTCCTTTTTGAGAAGCGGATCCGCGATGTAAATTGTCATTGTCGGGTATTTTGCCTTGCTTCTTCCATCAACGATTTCCTCAACCCTCTGAATTCCTGAACCTACCGAGACTTCTGCTGAACCCGCGTAGTGCTTTGTTCTAAGTGTTAGTTGCGTTCCGGGCTCTCCGAGAGATTGCGCCGTGATAATTCCCACAGCCTCGCCGGGTTCCACCTTGAGCGTTTCAAAGTGCGCGGTAATTCTTTCAAGCAGCTGCTCTCTATCCTTTGTTTTGAGCTTTAGCTCATCTGCAACCACATTGAATTCATCGGCAACTTTTTTAGGCAGGCCTTCCTCATTAAACATCTCGCCGCTCGCATAAACCCTTTCAAAAACAGGTTCAACTTCAACGGGCTTTTTAGGGGCCTTCGGCTTCTTTGGCGCCTTAGGTTTTTTTTCCTTGTGCTCTTTTTTTGCTGCCATTCAAATCACATTCCACAAAATCCAATCATTTCTGCCCTATCAAATCACTTGCTCTTCATCTTTTCGTATTCCCTCTTAACCGAAATGCTCTTTCCCTTGAAGGACTTTTCAGGGAACACTCCGTCCTCTCCGTACCTGTATTGTATAATGTTCTTGTTTGCGGTCCTTACTGTTCCGTCATTAACAACAACCAAATCCTTTAGTGAATTCGCAAGCCTTCTGTACAAATATCCTGAGACCTTTGTTGAAACACCTGTGTCGACTTCTCCTTGCCTTCCACCCATTGTGTGGTAGAAGTATTCCTTGCTCTCCATTCCTTCCATGAAGTTATGCGTTATGAATCCGCCGGCATCAATTCCGACATCGCTTCTCCTGTTGAGCCCGATAAGCCTGTTTCTAAATCCTCTTTTAGGCCTGCCTTCCCTAACGGATGCCTGTCCCCACATTCCTGAAAGGTTTGTAAGGTTGAGTACGGATCCTCTTGACCCTGAAAGTATCATGATGTTGCTGTTAAACTCTGGCTTTTCAACCATTACGCTTTCAACAATTTCCTTGAGGATGTGCTTTTGTATTTTCTCCTTCGCCCCGAATGCGGCTCTCATCATGTAAATCTCAAAGCTCTCGTTGTAAGTTCTTCCGGGGATTGTTTCAATCTGGTTCTTGTGGAACTTCTTTACAACTTCTCCGGCATCATGCCTCATTTCCTCAACAACTTTTTCTCTTAGCTTTAGAACCTTCAGGCTTGGAGCGTACTCTTCAAGGCTTACAGTCATTCCAACTTCTGCAATGAAGCTTGAAATAATCTTTGAGACCTTGTCGTAAAATTCAGTTAGCACCGCAGGAGGGTACTCTCTTGCAATGGCGTCAACGAGCTTTCCTTTTCCTTCACCAAGGCTCATCGAGTCAATGACCCCGCTCTTTAGCTGCCCCTTCTCGATTTTCACGATAAGGTCATTCTCGTACGGGTCCTTGAGCGCAGGATGGTTAGGGTCAAGGCCCTTTACATGATTGTAAAATCTTGTCTTGTATTCCATGTTCAAATCCTTTGGAAGCAGCTGCGAGAAAATCAGCTTTCCGCTGTACTTGTCCTTGCCAACATCCGGCTTTGGAATATCCTCAAGCCCCATTATCTGGAAGTAGCGGAATGCCTGCTCTTTTGTGAGCACGGTTTGCTTAAGAGTTAGAATGAAGCAGCCTGAAACTCCGTCTTCGTCAAGAATAATTACCGGCGCTCCGTACCTTGGCGAGATGAACTGCTTTTCAACTAGCATTAGTTCAGAAGCTTCCGCAATTCCTTCGGGGGTCTGCGGCACGTGCATGTTCATTTCATCGCCATCAAAGTCGGCGTTATAGGGCTTGCACACAATCGGATTGAGCCTGAAAGTTTTTCCCGGCATAATCTTTGCGTAGTGCGCCATCATTGAAAGCCTGTGAAGCGAAGGCTGCCTGTTGAAAAGTACTATGTCCCCGTTGCGCAGTTTTCTCTCGACCTTGTAGCCCGGCCCAAGTTCTTTAAGTATGTCTTCCTTGTTCACATCTCCAAGCTTTTTTCTCATCCCGTCTGCTCTGATAACATAAACGACTTTTCCGTCGTTGATTAGCTGCTTGCATGCCTCAATGTTGTTTGCCGTGACCATTTCAGGAACTGTCATGTTTTCTGCGATTTCTTGCGGCACTCCGAGCTGATTGATTGAAATCATCGGGTCCGGAGTGATAATTGATCTTGCAGCGAAGTTGACGCGCTTTCCTGTGAGGTTATACCTAAACCTTCCTTTCTTTCCCTGCAATCTCTGAACAAGCGTGCGAAGAGCCCTTCCGCTCCTGTGCTTTGCTGGCGGCACTCCTGCCGTGTTGTTGTTGAAATAAGTGGTCACGTGGTACTGGAGCAAATCCCAGAGGTCCTCAATGATTAGCTGCGGCGCTCCCGCATCGATGTTGTCCTTGAGCCTCATGTTTATTCTTATAATATCAACAAGCTTGTGCGTCAAATCATCTTCGCTCTTTATTCCTGATTCGAGCGTGATGCTTGGCCTTAAATTAATTGGCGGCACCTGCAGAACCGTCATTATGAACCACTCAGGCCTTAGTTTTCCCTTCTCATATCCAAAAAACTCGAGGTCCTGGTCTGGAATCTTCTCAACCCATTCCCTAATCTGTGTTGGGTAAATCCTGTCTTTATCAATGTAAAAGTTGGTCGGCTTGTCAAGCGAGATTACTTTTCTCTCGTGCGCGCAGTGAGGGCATTTCTTTGCCTTTCTCGCCCTTGTGAGTATTTTCTTTGCAATATCAAGAGAATCATCGCCGATGTAAATCTTGAGCTGCTCAAGCTTGTCATCGGGCATTGCGATTCTTCCGCAGCCCTGGCATGTTGCCTGCATGAGAACTTCAAGCTTTTTTCCAAATTCACTGTGGCATACAGGCCTTACCATTTCAATATGCCCAAAGTGCCCCGGGCACTTCTTCATTGTGTTTCCGCATGTTTTGCAGCGAAGCCCCGGGTTGATTACTCCGAGGTGGTTATCCATTAAGCCGCCTTCCATTGGAAAGCCGTCCTTATCGTAAGTTTCCGGGCTCTTGGTTTCAATCGCAGACATCTTCCTGATTTGTTCTGGCGAGAGTATTCTGAATTCAACAGCCTTGATTCTTTTGAGCATCATTTCAACCGCTGCTCCGGTTGGGAGAGCGCCCTATCTTCGGCTTGAGCCTCGATAGGCCTTGCTTCATGCCCGACATTTTCCGTAATTACACATTTTCCAATCATGTCATTCACACCTTGTCCGTCAAAATCAATTTCGGGTAAACTCCGAGCGCCTTCAGCTCGTCAAGCAAAAGCTTGAACCCATAGCTCATCTCAACCGGGTAAATCTTTGAATCATTCACTTCAAGCACGCGCTTTGTCTTTCTTATCTGGTCCTCAAACCCTATCACTCCTGCGGTTTCTGAAACCCACATAGTGACCTTGTCTGAATCATCAATGAATTTTTCCTGCAAGAGCATTGCCGCTCCGTGCCCTACAAGTGTTTCTCCTTCCATCTCTCCAAACCTCAGGCCGCCTTCTTTCTCTTTTCCTTCGGTTGGCTGCCTTGTCAGTATCTGCACAGGTCCGCGTGCCCTTGACTGTATCTTATGCGCTGTCATGTGGAAGAGCCTTCTATAAGCTACAACTCCTGTAAAAATTTCTCCCTTAATTCTCTGCCCCGTGGTTCCGTCGTAGAAAACTTCCTTGCCATTTGGCTTAAAGCCCGCCTTGTGAAGCATTGCCTCGATATCTTCTTGCGGCGTTCCGGTGAACGGGGTTCCGTCAATTTGCTCGGCCTTTAGCGAAGCCGCCTTTCCGCCAAGCATCTCAAGCAAATGCCCAATTGTCATTCTGGAAGGGACCGAGTGCGGGTTCAGTATCAAATCCGGCTTAATTCCATCCGGCGTAAATGGCATGTCCTCTTCAGGAACAATCAAGCCAACAACCCCTTTCTGCCCGTGCTTTGAGCTGAACTTGTCCCCGAGCGAAGGAATTCTTTCGCTTCTGATTTTTATTTTCACAAGCTTGTTTCCCGCGTCGGATTCTGTAACATAAATCTTGTCAACGTGCCCTTCCTTGCCTTTTCTGATTGTAACCGAAGCTTCCCTTCTCTTCTCCTGCACAACACCGAATTCATTTATCTCCTCAAGGAATCTTGGAGGCGATGTCTTTCCAATCACAACATCATTTTCTCCGATATAGGATTCAAGCTGTATTATTCCATCTTCGCCGAGTTTTTTGTAAGCTTCAGCGCCCAAAAATCCAACCGTGTCCTCTGGAGGGATTTCGAACTTGTCAATCTGCCCGCCCGGATACCTGTTCTCGGAGCTTTCATATACTCTAAAGTAGCTGCTCCTTCCAAGCCCGCGGTCAACCGCGCCCTTGTTCAATACAACAGCATCAAGGATGTTGAATCCGTAAGGCATTATTGCAACAACAAAGTTCTGCACCTGCGGCCTCTCATTGAGGCCGATTATGTCCTCGATCTTGGTTTTTACAAGCGCCTTCTGCGGATAATACAAAAGGAAGCTTTCCGTGTCAGTTCTGAAATTGTAATTGCTTGCGGCAAACCCTTGCGCCTGCTTAAACATCTTGGCCCCGTGCAGCGCCTTTCCTGCCATGTTGTGCTCGAGGTAGGGAATCATTGCGCTGATTATGCTAAGAATTGCCGCGCCGTCAATTTCAAGGTGCGTGTGCTCTTTTGTGAGCTCGTCAATTTTTGCCGCAATGAAAGCGTTCTCTTCCTCTTCGGCATCAAGGTATTCAATGTATCCCTGCTCTACAAGATCATTCCAAGTAAGTTTTCCTTCGCGCAGCTGCTTTAGCTGCTCATCGCCAAGTTTTATTTTGCCGCCATCAACAACAACAAGCGGGCGCTGCACCCTTCCTGCGTCCGTGTTTATGTAAACTTCATTCGTGTCCTCGTGGTATGCGACATTTATCTGCTCAGACATCTTGTTCTCGCGCCTGCGGCCTATGATTTCGCGCGTGAGCTTAATTGGGTCATTGTGAAACCCAATCAGCCTTCCGTTAATGTAAATTTTTGCATTTTTTGCGCTTTCAGCCATTCAACCGCTGCTCCGGTTGGGGGAGCGCCCTATCTTCGCCTTGGGGCTCGATAGGCCGTGCTTCGCACCAACATTTCCAAATGCATTAAGTGTCATTTCAATTTCACTCCCATGTCCTTGAGAAGCTTCTCAACCGGCTCCTCTTCCGCTTCCGTTGTGACCTGCGCGAGCATTGCAAGATTCTTTACAAGCCCACACTGCGGCCCATCAGGCGTTTCGATTGCGCAGAGCCTTCCCCAGTGCGTTCCGTGAACATCACGGGCCTCATAAAGTTCCCTGTTCTTGTCAAGCGGCGATTTTACTTTTCTCAAATCGGTCAGAGGCGAGAGGAAATTTACGCGATCCATGAACTTTGAAACTCCTGTGGCTCTTCCTATCCAATTTCCCGTGCTCATTGCAAACCTTATGCGTTCCGAAACCGCTCCTGGCCTTACAATCGTTGAAATGTTGAGCTTCCTTCTCCTTGTAACGGTCCTGTCAATCTGGAATTTGAGGTCCTTGATGAAATATTTGAAGCTGTATCTGAAAAGGTGCTCCATTAGTTTTCCTGAAAGCTCAAGCCTCTTGTTAGAGTAATGGTCCTTATCGTCCTGCTCCCTTAAATTGTACGCCCTTTCAACGGCTTTGGTTGCCATCATCACAAGGTAGTAAGCCTTTGCAAGCCTGTTTTTAGAATCCTGGCCGATGTGCGGCAAGAGGAACGCATCTATAACTTCTTGCGCCCTTCTGAGCCTGTACTCTTCAACCTGCCCGGGCGCTACAAACTTTCCAATCTTATCAAGAGCTTCCTTCTCGCTTTTTACAAGCAGGTTTTCGTTATTAATCATGACATCGTTTTGGATTTCTTTCTGGTCAATGAATGCATCCGTGATTGCCTGCGGGGTTTTGAGCCCGAGAGCTTTTAGAAGAACAAAAAGTTTTAGTTTTCGCGGCGAAGCCGGGAATGTAACTCCAAGAGTTCCATCAGGGCTTCTTATGATTCTTACCCTTCCCTTGAAGGCCCCTCTTGTGCTGATAACTTCAGCGACGATTTTATCGGACTGCTCGGAAACAATTACCCTGTCTGAAGCAAGAACTTCCTGGGTCATGAGCGCCTTTTCCGAGCCGTTGATTATGAAGTAGCCGCCAAAATCCATCGAGTCCTCTCCCATTTCAACAAGTTCCTCGCCGGTCTTTCCATTGAGCCAGCAAAGGTTTGATTTGAGCATCACCGGAAGCTCTCCGATGTAAGTTTCCTTCTTGTCCTGCTCAACATCCCTTCTAAGCAGCCTCATTGTGAGATGTATCGGGCTTGAATATGTCCTGTTGCGCAGGCGCGCTTCCATCGGCAAAAATCTCTGCCGCGGGGAGCCATCGGCTTCAACAATCTGCGGCTTGCGCACGGATATTTTTTCAAATTCAACGCGCACTTCCTCAATTTTCGGAGTGACCTCGTTGTTTTCAACAATGATTTCTGGCAGCTTCTTTTCCACGAACTGGTTGAAGGAATCAATCTCCATTTTGGCGATGCTCCTGTCCCTGAAGTAGGAATTGATAACAGACCAGCCATCAAATGTCATTTGCCGACCACCCTGAAATAGATTGTTTTTCCGGCCGTGTGGCTGTTTCTTGTGATTTTAATCAAATCGCCCTTTTTTGCGCCAATTTCTATAATTGCCGAGTCATCAGGGTCGACGCGGGGAAAACTTGTCAGAGGCGAGCCGAACTTTTCGACAACTTCCTTAACCTTATCATCCTGCACTATTTCGTGCTTGGGAACCAAAAAATGCTGCGCAACCCTGTCTAACACCAAGCCAATCAAACTCCAATCCTGCTTTTCTAGGTGCACGGCTTACGCGGGGGAAATACGCGTTTGAAACTATTGAAAAGTTTTAGCCCACACCTTGGAAAAATCGATGAATAAATTAATACTTAAGATACTAGAGAAAGGGTTTTAAAGTTACCCTGCCTTTTCTAAAATCCCGCTAATTCCTTTCCCGCTCCTGCTCACCATATATTGTTGTTTTTGAGCTGCCATTTGCTCCAATTATGTAGCTTTCTCTTACCCTTTTTCGTTAAGCAACCCTTTTTTAAGTAATTCCTAGTGGTTTTTCCTCTATGAAAGAAGAAAATCTCGGCCTTGCCCTTCTGATTGCAAAAAAAGCCGGGCTTTTTGGCAGCGCATTTGCCTCAACTTCCGAGCTCGCAACCCTCACAGGGTATTCGCAGCAGTCCATTTCACGCAAATTAAGGGAACTTGAATCTGAAGGCGTGCTTTCGCGAAAGGTTTCCAATTCCGGAATCGAAATCGCGCTCACTGAAAAAGGCCGCAAGGAGCTCGAATCCTTCTACCTCGAGCTTGGGGAAATATTTTCAAAAAAGAAGAATGTCTCGCTTAGCGGAAAGGTCCTAAGCGGCCTTGGCGAAGGGACATATTACACCTCAATTCCGCAGTACAAAAAGCAGTTCAAGGACCTTTTGGGCATGGATATTTTCCTCGGCACCCTAAATTTGGAAGTGAACCCAAGTGAGCGCGCGCTTTTCACGAACTCGGCGCCAATAAAAATCGAAGGCTTCAAAACAGAGCAGCGCACCTTTGGCGGAATCGATTGCTGGAAATGCACGGTGAACGGCAAAGTTGAAGCCGCGGCAATTCTCCCGCACCGCACAAACCATCCTGCAAATATTATTGAAATCAT